>NZ_JBSGFQ010000175.1:0-19497 GCF_053603495.1 Nonomuraea sp. NPDC004186
TCCCGATCGGCGAGCTCACCTTCAGGGCCATGACCGGGCCGCCTCATCCGGGGAGTCACCGATGCTTCGCCGATCCCACCTGTACGCCCTGCTCACCGCGCTCCTGCTGGCGGTCACCCTCGGGGCCGCCCTGCCCGCCACGTCGGCGGCGGCGCCCGTGCGGATCATGCCGCTCGGCGACTCCATCACCGCCGGACCCGGCTGCTGGCGCGCCATGCTCTGGCACCGCCTGCAGACGACCGGGTACACCGGCATCGACTTCGTCGGCAGCGATCCCGACGGCGGCTGCAACTACGGCTACACCTACGACGGCGACCACGAGGGCCACGGCGGCTACTCCGCCACCGGCATCGCCGACCAGAACCAGTTGCCGCCGTGGCTGGCCGCGGCCAGGCCCGACATCGTCCTCATGCACCTGGGCACCAACGACATGTGGGGCGGCTTCATCCCGACCAGCACCGTTCTGGCCGCGTACACGAAGCTGGTCGGTCAGATGCGCGCGAGCAACCCCACCATGAAGATCATCGTGGCGCAGATCATCCCCATGAACCCGTCCGGCTGCCCCACCTGCGCGGCCAGCGTGACGGCGCTCGACAACGCGATCCCGGGCTGGGCCGCCGGCCTCACGACCGCGCAGTCGCCCATCGTCGTCGTGGACCAGTGGACCGGCTTCAACACGGCCACGGACACCGGCGACGGGGTGCACCCCAACGACGCCGGCTTCCAGAAGATGGCCGACCGCTGGTACCCGGCCCTCGCGCGGGTGCTCGACGGCGTGATCCCGCCGACCACGCCCACCCCGACCCCGACCCCAACGCCCACCCCAACGCCGACCCCGACCCCGACGCCCGGTGACGGCCGGTGCACCGCCGCCTACCGGGTGATCTCCCAGTGGGGCGGCGCCTTCCAGGCCGAGGTCACCGTGCAGAACACCTCCACGCGCGCGGCCTCCGCCTGGACGACGACCCTCACCTTCGCCGACGGGCAGCAGGTCCGCGAATCGTGGAACACCGCGCTCACGCAGACCGGCGCCACCGTCACGGCGCGGAACGCCGCCTACAACGGCAGCCTGCCGGTCGGCGCGTCCACCGCGTTCGGCTTCAACGCGACCTGGAACAACGCGACCAACACGCCACCCCAGGTGAGCTGCGTGCTCAGCTGAGCCTCTCGGCCAGCGAACGCGGGCGCAGGTCGGTCCAGTGCCGCTCGATGTAGTCCAGGCAGGCGGCGCGGCTGTTCTCGGGAAGGACGACGGTCCAGCCGGCGGGGACCTCGGCGAAGGAGGGCCACAGGGAGTGCTGGTTCTCGGCGTTGACCAGGACCAGGAAGCGGCCGTCGGCGTCGTCGAACGGGTTGGTGGTCATGCTTGATCCCTTCTGGGTTCACCGGGCCACGGCCAGGCGGTAGTTCTCGTCGGTGGTGAGCAGGTTGCGATGGGTGTCCTCTGCGGTGATGACGCCGTCGTCCAGGACGAGGACCCGGTCGGCGGCGTCGAGGAGGGCCGGGCTGCTGGTGATCACGACGGTGGTGCGGCCCCGGCGCAGCTCCGCGACGTTGCGCGCGATGAGCTGCTCGGTGACCGCGTCGACGGCCGTCGTCGGGTCGTGCAGGACGAGGATGTCGGCGTCGGCGGCCAGGGCGCGGGCCAGCGACAGCCGTTGGCGCTGCCCGCCGGAGAGGTTGGCGCCGCGGTCGCGGACGCCGTAGTCGAGCCCTTCGGGGTGGAGGGCCACGACGTCGACCAGCATGGACGCCTCGACGGCTTCGGGGACCATGCGGCCGGTGCCCGCCGGGTCGATGTTCGTGCGGAGGGTGCCCGCGAAGATCTCCCCGTCGTACGGGTTCACCAGCATGCGCTCGCGGACCGCCTCGATCGACAGGTCCGCCGCCTCCCGCCCGCTGACCCGCACCACGCCCTCGTACGCGCCGGGCGGGACGTGCACGGCCAGGATCGACACGAGATCGGCCGCCGCGCGCGGCTGGTAGGCGGCGATCGCCACGAACTCCCCGGCCGGCACGTGGAACTTCAGCTCGCGCAGCGCCCCGTACCGGACGCCGTCGACCTCCAGGTCCCCGCCCGCGGACGGGCGCTCCGGCCCCGGGGTCATCACCGCGGGCGCGGCCAGCACCAGCGCCATCCGTTCGGCCGACGCGTGCGCGATCATCACGTACTTCGGCATCTCCGAGAACAGCTTGAGCGGTTCCATGATGAACTGCGCCAGCCCCACGGCCATGACGAGCTGCCCGATGGAGATCCGGCCGTCGAACGCCAGCCACCCCGCCGCCAGGGTCACCGCGGTGGCGAGGATGGCGTTGAGGATCTGCGCGGCGCCGGCGTACGCGCCGTTCACCCTGGCGACGGTGACCGCCTGGCTCCTCGCCTCCGTGCTGACCTTCCGGTAGGACAGGAACGCCGCGTGGGTGCCGCCGAAGCCGTGCAGCGGCCGCAGCCCGGTGATCAGGTCGGCGACCTTCGCGCCCGCCCGCGCCACCCGGGCCTGCTGCTCGCGGGTACCGGCGCCGATCCGCCTGGACAGCACGCTCAGGATCGACAGGATGGCGACGGTTCCCACGATCACGAGCAGGCCGAGCCACACGTTGGCCGTGCCCAGGGCGATCGCCGTGATCAGCACCGCGACCAGCGAGCTGACCAGCAGCGGCACCACCTCGATGATGTCGGCGGTCTGGTCGGCGTCCTCGGTGGCGATGGTCAGGACCTCGCCGGACTTGAGGTCGACGTCCCTGGCCACGGGCTGGAGCCCGCAGGCCGCGACCCGCACCCGCCAGCGGTGCGCCTCGGTCGTGTTGGCCTTCTGCAGGATGCGCATCCCGAACCGCCACGACAGCGACACGGTCGTGATGATCACGGCCAGCGCGGCGATCGACACCGCGAGCGAGCCGAGGCCGCGCTCGCGCATCGTGTGCTCGACGATCAGGCCGAGCGCGATGGGGAAGGCGGTCTCGCCGGCCTGGTACATGCCCATGAGGACGGTGCCCCAGGCCATGGCGCCCGCGTTGCGTCGCAGTGCGGTCCGCAGGATGCCGGACCCCGTACGGTCAGGAGTTGTCATCGAGGTGCCGGGCAATCGCTTCGGGGGTCCGCAGGGCGAACAGGTCACGAATGGTGATCACGGGGCCGTACTCGCGGCGGAGCAGCCCGATCAGCCGCACCGCCAGCATGGAGTGCCCGCCGAGGGACATGAAGTCGCTCACCGCGCTCACCTCGTCGTCGTCCAGGTCCAGCGCCTCGGCGAAGAACTCGCACACCACGGTCTCGGTCCCGGTCGCCGGGCCGCGCTCACCCGCGGTGGTCAGCGCGCCCAGCGGCCTGGCCTCCGGCAGCGCCTTGGCGTCGGCCTTCCCGTTCACGGTCAGCGGGATGGCGTCGACCTGGGCGTAGTGCGTGGGGCGCAGGAAGTCCGGCAGCCCGGCGCACACCTCGGCGGCGACGGTCGCGAGGTCGGAATCGCCCAGCACGAGGTAGGCGGCCAGCCGGTACGCGCCGTCCACCTGGGGGTCCGGCTGGGCGACCGCGGCGGCGAACCGCACCGCCGGGTGCGCCTCGAACGCGGCCTCGACCTCGCCCGGCTCCACCCGATGCCCGCGGATCTTGACCTGCTGGTCGGTGCGGCCCAGGTACATCAGGTTGCCGTCGGGCCGCCGGACCACGAGGTCCCCGGTGCGGTACATGCGCTCGCCGGGCTCGCCGTACGGGCAGGCGACGAACCGGTGCGCGGTCTGGGCGGGCTGCCCGAGGTAGCCGCGCGCGATGCCGACGCCCGACACGTACAGCTCGCCGGGCACGCCGTCCGGAACGGGCCGCAGCCACGGATCCAGCACGTACACGTCGGTGTTGTCGATCGCCACGCCGACCACCGGGTCCTGGCACTCGAAGGTGCCGACGCCGAGGGTGTTGATGGTGTACTCGGTGGGTCCGTACAGGTTGTAGCCGACCGTCCCCTCGGTTTCGGCGAGCCGGCGCCACAGCGCCGGGGTGACCGCCTCGCCGCCCAGCAGCACGAGCGCGGGCCGCCGCGCGGGGTCGTCGAGCAGCCCCTCGGCCACCAGCTGCTGCGCATAGGTGGGGGTCACGTTGATGACGTCGATCCCGTGCTCGAGGCAGTACTCGACCAGGCGGGGCGCGTCGCGCCGCAGCTCCTCGTCGCAGATGTGCACCTCGTGGCCGTCGGCGAGCCACAGGAGCTCCTCCCACGACATGTCGAACGCGAACGACACGGTGTGCGCGATCCGGAAGACCCGGTGCCCGTGCCGCGCCAGCACCGGCTCGAAGATCCGGCGCTGGTGGTTGATCAGCATGTTGGTGAGCCCGGCGTACCCGGTCACCACGCCCTTGGGCTTCCCGGTCGATCCGGAGGTGTAGATGGTGTACGCCGGGTGCCGCAGGCGGTCCGGGTCGCCCGGCGCGAACGTCGTGAGCGGCTCGGCCTCGGGCAGGGGGCGGTCCAGCTCGATCAGGTCGCCGGTCAGCCGGGGAGCGACCGCGCTCACGGTGAGGATCACGTCCGGGCCGGCGTCCGCGACGATCGCGGCGATCCGCTCGTCCGGGTGGTCCAGCTCCAGCGGCACGTACGCGGCGCCGACGCGCAGCACGGCGAACAGCGCCACGATCGAGTCGAGGGAGCGCGGGATCGCCAGGCCCACGGTCGTCTCGGGGCCGATGCCGCGCCGGGCGAGCACCCCCGCCACCGCGCGGCTGCGGTCCCTGAGCTGGGCGAACGTCATGGTCCGGCCGTGGGCGACGAGCGCGACCCGCTGCGGGCCGCCCTCCGCCGCCCGGTCGAACCGGTCGACCACGGTGTCCGTGCCGACGTCCGTGCGTACGGCCGGCTCGGGCTCCGGCCCCAGACCCCGCAGCGCGCCCACCGGCCCGGTCGAGCGGGCCAGCTCCTCCAGCACGCGCACGTAGTCGTCCAGGAGACGGCGGGCGCGCCCGGAGTCGTCGTCGCGGTGCTCCAGCTTGACCGTGAGCCGGTCGCCCGGCGTGACGACCCAGGTGAACGGGTAGTGCGTGGAGTCCTCGGCGCGCACCTCGGTGATGCCGTGCCGGGCGTTCATCGTGGCGAGCGCGTCCAGGTCCAGGAAGTTCTGGAGCACGAACAGGTTGTCGAACAGGGTGTCGTGCCCGCTGGCCCGCTGGATCTCGCCGAGACCCAGGTGCTCGTGCTCCATCGCCGCGACCCTGGCCGCCTGCACGGCGGACAGATACTCCCGTACCGTGTCGTCCGGCCGGGCCCGCGTCCACATGGGGACGGTGTTGAGCAGCACGCCGACGATGTCGGACAGGCCCTCGCCCTCCCGGCCGGAGACGGTCACGCCGAACACGGCGTCGCTCCGGCCCGTGTGCGCGCCAAGCAGCAGGCCGAACGCGCCGGTCAGCACCGAGTTCAGCGTGACGCCGTGCGTCCTTGCCGCCTCCCGCAGCAGGTCCGACTGCCCGGGGGAGAGGGTGCGTACGAGGGCGCTCGGCAGCTCGTCCGGCAGCGACGGAGACGGCCCGGCGAGCAGCGTCGGGCCGGGGAGGCCGGTCAGGTGCTCCGCCCAGAACCGTTCCGACGCGGCGAGGTCCCTGGTGGCGAGCGCCCGGGCGTGGCTCTCGAAGCTCGGCGTGGCCGGGACCGGGTCCAGTGGCTGTCCCGCGAGGACGGCCTGATAGGCGTCGAACAGGTCCCGGAGCACGATCTGGCGGGACCAGCCGTCCCACAGCAGCAGGTGGTAGCTCAGCAGCAGGCCGTCGCGGTCGCCGGGCAGGCGCACCACGGTCAGCCGGATCAGCGGCGGCTCACCCGGGTCGAAGCCCGTGTCGCGGTCCCGGGCGCGCAGGGCCTCGACCTCCGCGTCCGTCGACAGCGCGACCACGCGGACGTCGATCCGCCGGCCGGCCGCCAGGACCTGGACCGGGTCGCCGCCGGCGTCGGTGGTGAAGCCGGCGCCCACGACCGGGTGCCGAGCGATCACGTACGCCATCGCCTCGGCCAGGGCGCCGGTGTCCAGCCGCCGGTCGAAGGTGAAGTAGTTCTGGGCGACGTAGTGGCCGGCCGAGCCCGCCAGCTGGGCCTGGAAGAACAGGCCCTTCTGGAGCGGGGTGACCGGCGCCGTCCACTCGGCGGTCGCGGCGGCGTCCGCGATCCGCTCCACGGCGCGCCGCCAGTGCTCGGCGAGCTCGTCGGGGACGCCTTCGGCGAGGGTGAAGGCCGCGCGCAGGCTTCCGGTGGCCGCGTCGATCCACGCGTTGACCTCGACGGCGTACGGGCTGCCCTGGTCGCCGCCGGTGATGTGCCCAGTGATCTGCAGCGCCTGGGACTCGCTGCCCCGGCCGAGGTAGTTGAACAGCACCTGCGGGCGCGCGTTCAGCAGCGGCGCCGTCTGCGGGTTGAGGTATCTGAGCTGGCCGTAGGCGACGTGCCCGCGCTCGTCCGGCTGCCGTTCGGCGAGCTCGCGCGCCGCCGCGACGGGGTCGGTGTGCGCGGTGAGCCGTACGGGCGCGATGGAGGTGAACCAGCCGACCGTGCGGGTGTAGTCGTGGTGTTCGAGCGCCGGGACCCGGCCGTGGCGCTCCAGCTCGATCGCGAGGTCGGTGGGCGACGGCTGGACGTGCGTCAGCGCGGTCCGCAGCGCGCCGCACAGCAGCTCGGTGACACCGACGCCGAGCGTGGCGGGCGCGGTACGCGTCACGCGGGCGGTCACCTCGGGCGCGACCTCCACCACGGTCTCGCGCAGCCGCTCGACCACGGGCAGCAGCGGGGGCGCTTCGAGCGTGCCGACCCAGTGCCCGAGGTCGTCGATCGCCTGGGCGGACCCCGCCGCCAGCGCGCCGGCGTACTCGGCGTAGGACGTGGTCGGTGGTGCCAGTGCCGCCCCGCGCATGGCGGCGGCCAGGTCGTCCAGCAGGACCAGCCAGGACACCGCGTCGACGGCGAGGTGGTGCACGGTGACCACGAGAGTCCGGCTCGCCGCCAGCCAGGAGAACGCGATCATCTCCCCGGCCCCGGGATCGAGCCGTCCGGCGGCCTCGTTCGCGACGGCCGTGGCGTCGGTCGCGTCCGTGCGGGCGACGGTGACCTGCCGGGCGGGTTCGGTGCGCAGCGCCCACACCCCGTGCTCGACGCGCAGCCGCAGCCGGAGGGCCGGGTGCGCGGCCACGACGGCCTCGGCGGCGCGTCCGACGTCGGCGAACCCGGTCCCCTCGGGCGCCACCAGCGTCCTGGCCTGGGCGAACCGGGTGAGAGAGCCGCCCAGCCCCCGCTGGCGCAGGATGATCGGCGTCGGCGTCAGCGGACCGTCCTCATGAGAGGCGGGCACCGGCTCCGTGGCCCGGGGCGCTCCCAGGTGCCCGGCGAGCGCGCGCGGCGTCCTGAGCAGGAACACGTCCCGTGGGGTGATCGGCAGGCCGAGCGCCCTGGCCCGGTTGACCACGGTGATGATGACGATGCTGTCGCCGCCGGCCCTGAAGAAGTCGGTGTCGCCGTCCACCTCGCAGCCGGGCAGCGCGTCGGCGAAGATGCCGACCAGCGCGGCGAGCATCGGGGTGTCGTCCCGCTCGGTGCGCTCGGAATCGCCCGCGGGCACCGGAGCGTCGTCCCGCCCGGCGTGCTCGCTCAGGGCCTTGCGGTCCAGCTTGCCGTTGACGGTCAGCGGCAGCGTCTCCACGCGGAGCACCCGGCGCGGCACCATGTGCGCGGGCAGCTTCGCCGACAGCAGCCCGGAGACGTCGCCGGGCACCCGGCCCACGACGTGCGCGACCAGGTGGTCCCCGCCGCCCGCTACGGTGACGGCCACGTCGACCACGCCGTCGAGCTCCCTGATCGCGGACTCCACCTCGCCGAGCTCGATGCGGAAGCCCTTGAGCTGCACCTGGTCGTCGGCACGGCCGGCGAACTCCAGCTCGCCGTCGAGCGTGCGGCGGGCGAGGTCGCCCGTGTGGTACATGCGGGAGCCGTCGCCCGCGAACGGGTCGGCCACGAACCGGCTCGCGGTGAGCCCCGGCCTGCCCAGGTAGCCGAGCGACACCTGGTCGCCGGCGACGTAGATGGCGCCCACCCGGCCCGGCGGCACCGGCCGGAGCCGGTCGTCGAGCAGGTAGGTGACCAGGCCGGGGATCGGGCCGCCGATCGGGCTGGCGCCGTCTCCGGCCGCGAAGTCCGCGTCGGTCAGCACCCGGTGGGTGACGTGGACGGTGGTCTCGGTGATGCCGTACATGTTGACCAGCTCGGGCGAGCGCGTGCCGTGCCGCTCGACCCAGCCGCGCAGCCGCCCGAGGTCCAGCGCCTCGCCGCCGAAGACGATCCGGCGCAGCGCGGTGACCGGCTCGCCGGCGTGCCGGTCGGCCTCCATGAACTGGTAGAACGCCGACGGGGTCTGGTTGAGCACGGTCACTCCGCGCTCGCGGACCAGCCGGTGGAAGTCGACCGGGGAGCGGGTCAGCCCGTACTCCGGCACCAGCAGCTCACCGCCGTGCGCCAGCGCGCCCCACAGCTCCCACACCGCGAAGTCGAAGGAGTAGGAGTGGAACTGCACCCACACGTCGTCCGGGCCGAAGTCCATGTCCGGCCGGGTGTTCGCGAGCAGCGTCACCACGCTGGAGTGCGGGACGACGACCCCCTTGGGCCTGCCGGTCGATCCGGACGTGTAGATCACGTACGCCGGGTCGTGCCAAGTCACCTCGGTCGCGGTGGTGTCCAGCGGCAGCTCGTCCCCCTGGACGAGCACGCGGGCCGGCCCGCCCGCCCTGGCCGCCAGCTCCGTGAAGCGGTCCCGCTGGTCCCGGTCCACGAGCACGACCTGCGGGGCGGCGTCGGCGAGGACGTACTCCAGCCGTTCGTCCGGGTACGCCAGATCCAGCGGCACGTACGCGCCGCCCGCGCTGACGATCGCGACCAGGGCGACGACCTGCTCGACGGAGCGCGGGACGGCGACGGCGACCCGTTTGCCCGGCCCGACCCCGGCCGCCCGCAGCGCCGCGGCCAGCTCGTTCTTCGCCTCCGCCAGCTCGCCATAGGTGAGCGACCGGGTGCCGCCGTCGAGACCGCACTGGGTGACGGCGGTGGCGGCCGGGTCGCGCTCGGCGGCGGCGTCGAACAGCTCGCCCAAGGTTTCGGGGGTGACCCGCGCGGGCTGCCCGGCGCCGCCCGGCACCAGGTCGTCCGGCCGGGTGAGCAGGCGGGTCAGCGCCCGGGTGAACGTGCGCAGGATCGTCTGAGCGCGCGCCTCCCGCAGCAGCTCGCCGTCGTAGATCAGGTTGAAGCGCGGGTGGCCGTCGCGTGCGCGCTCCACCACCAGCGTCAGCGGGTAGTGAGGGGCGCCCTCGTTCACGATGCCGGTGATGGCGAACTCGTCGCCGGGCCTGCGCAGACCGTCCACGTCGGCCGCGACGTCGAACACCACCAGGGTGTCGAACAGAGGGCCGCCGCCGGCCTGGCGGCCGATCCTGGTCAGGGAGACGTGCTGGTGCGGCAGCACCGCGCTCTGGTGGTCCCGCACCGAGGCGAGCAGCTCGCGCGCCGTGGTGGCGCCGTCCCACCGGACGCGTACGGGGATCGTGTTGATGAGCAGGCCCACCATGTCCTTGATGCCCGGCACGTCCGCGTCGCGCCCGGACACCGTGGAGCCGAACACCACATCCTTGCCCGGCAGGATGCCGCCCAGCGTCACCGCCCACGCGCTGTGCACGGCGACGCTCAGCGGCACACCCGCCGACCGGGCGGCCGCGTCGACGTCGTCGTCCGGCTCCACCGCGGTCTCGGCGTACCGGCCGGACGGGGTGTGCCCCTCGGCCACCAGCGAGGGGCCGGGCAGGCCGGCGAGCTGATCGCGCCACACCCGGTCGCTCTCGTCGTCGTCGCGCGCGGCCAGCGCGCGCACGTGGTCGGCGAAGCCGCCCTGCGGGTACGCGGTCCACGGCGCGTGATACTCGGCCAGCAGCGCGCGCAGCATCGGGGGCACCGACCAGCCGTCGGCGAGGATGTGGTGCACGGTCTGCACCAGCACGTTCCCACCGGAACCCGTACGGATGAGGGTGAAGCGCATCAGCGGACCGGTGGCCAGGTCGAACCCGGCGCGGCGGTCCCGTTCGGCGTGGTCGCGGATCTCGTCCTCGGTGATGCCGGGGCGCTCCAGCGTGGTGAACGGCGCCTCCACCCCGCTCTCCAGCACCGAGACCACGCGGCCGTCGGCGAGGGCGACGAAGCGCGCGGCCAGGTTCGGGAACAGGTCGAACAGCCGGGTGGCCGCCGCCGCGAGCCGGTCGGCGTCCACGTCGCCGTCCAGCGTCATGATCTGCTGCTCGACGTAGCTGCCCGCCGAGTCGTCGTCGAAGACCGAGTGGAAGTACAGGCCCTCCTGCAACGGGGTCAGCGGCAGGATGTCCCGCAGCGCCGGGCCGTCCAGGGCGTCGACGTCGGCCTGCGTGAGAGCCACCGCGGCGAAGTCGCTGGGGGAGTGGCCGCCCTGGTCGAGCGCGGCCAGCCCGGTCAGAGCCGCCCGGAAGTACTCGCCGATCGTCGCGATATCCTCGTCCGCGAACATCCCGTCCGGCCAGGAGATGGTGGTGAGCAGCTCGTACGCGCCGCTCGCGCCGGGCTCGGCGATCGCGTTGAACTCCAGGGCGCGCGGCAGCCGCATCCCCGGGTCGCGCTTCTCGCCCAGCTGCCCCGTGGCGCCCGCGAGCCGCCAGTCCCCGGACACGCCCGCGTCGTAGCGGCCCAGGTAGTTGAACAGCACCTGCGGGGCGGGCGCCGCGAACCCGGTGCCGGTCAGGTAGCGCAGGGCGCCGTAGGAGACGCCGTTGCTCGGCACCCGGGCGAGGTCCTCCTTGACCGCCTTGAGCGCCGCGGACAAATAGTCGGGAGCGGTGAGATCGGCCGCCGCGCCGGGGTCCACGGTCACCGGGAACAGCGTGGTGAACCAGCCCACGGTCCGCGACAGGTCCGGCTCGTAGCCGGCCGCGCCCGCCACGAACCGTCCCTCGCGGCCGTGGCCCTCGAGTTCGATGTGCGCGTACGTCTGGTCCTGCCCGAGGTCGCGCCGCCACCGGGCGAGGGCGACGGCGAGCGCGGTCAGCAGCACGTCGTTGACGCCCGCGTGGAACCTCGCCGGGATCTCGCCCAGCAGCGCGGCGGTGACCTCGGGGCCGACCGGGACGACCTGGGTCCGCTCGCGCGCGACGGTGTCGGACGCGGACGGCGGACGCCTGCCCAGCGGCCCGTCCGCTCCCGGCAGGGGCCGCTGGAAGTGGTCGCGGTCCGCGTCGAACGCCGCCTGCTCCAGCAGCTGCGTCCAGCGCCGGAACGACGTGCCCACCGGGGGCAGCTGGATCGGCGTGCCCGAGGTGAGCTGCCGCCACGCCGTGGCCAGGTCCTCCATCAGGATCCGCCAGGACACGCCGTCGATCACCACGTGATGCGCGACCAGGACGAGCTGCCGCGCCTCGCGCCGCCAGACGGCACGGAGCATCACGCCGTCGTCGGGGGCCAGCCCGGCGGTGGCGAGCCGGACGCACTCGTCGAGCGGCCGGTCGCTCTCCTCCCACCCCACGACGGCCCCGTCCGCCTCGGGGATGTCGAAGCCCCAGCGCTCGCCGCGCACCAGCCTGGCGCGCAGCATGTCGTGCCGCCTGACCAGGGCGGCGAGCAGCTCGCCGAGGGCGCCGGCGGTCAGGTGGGCCGGGGTGTTCAGCACCACCGACTGCACGAAGCCGTCGATCGCGTCCGTGTGCTCGCCGAGCCACTGCACGATGGGCGCCCCCGCGACGGGACCGGTCGCGACGTCCCCGCGATCCACGGTGGAGACGTCGTCACGGGTGGCCGCCGCGGCGAGCGCTCCGACGTTGCGGCTCGCGAAGATCTGCGTCGCCGTGAGGTGGAGGCCCGCGTCGCGCAGCGCGCTCAGCAGCGAGATCGCCAGGATGCTGTCGCCGCCGAGCCTGAAGAAGTTCTGGTCGACACCGACCTCGTCCAGCCGCAGCACCGACGCGACCGCCGCGCACACCAGGCGCTCGGTCTCGGTGGCCGGCGCGACGATCGCACCCGTCCCGATCGCCGGCTCCGGCAACGCGCCCCGCTCCAGCTTGCCGTTGGCGGTGAGCGGGAACTCCTTCATCACGACGACGTGCGCGGGCACCATGTACTCGACCATGTGCTCGGCGGCCCACGCCTTGACCTCGTCCGCCCGCAGGTCGCCGCTCCCGGCCGCCGGGATCACGTACCCGACCAGGTAGGTGCCGCCCGCCGCGTTCTTCCTGGCGACGACGCAGGTGTGCCGCACCCGGGGGTGCTCCGCGAGGCCGACCTCGACGTCCTCGATCTCCAGCCGCATGCCGCGGATCTTGATCTGGTTGTCGGCCCGGCCGAGGAAGTCCAGCGACCCGTCGGGGGCGAAGCGCGCCAGGTCGCCGGTGCGGTACAGCCGGGACCCGTCCCCGGCGAAGGGGTTCGCCACGAACCGGGACGCCGTCAGGCCGGGCGCGTTGACGTACCCGCGGCCCAGGAGGAAGCCGCCCACGTACAGCTCGCCGCCGACGCCGACCGGGACCGGGCGCAGCTCCTCGTCCAGCACGTACAGCTCGGTGTTGGGGTTGGCCTTGCCGATCGACGTCGACAGGCGCTCGGCCGCGCCCCGGTAGATGACGTGCGAGACGCCGATCGTCGTCTCGGCGGGGCCGTAGCCGTGGTACATGGGGATGTCGAGCCGGGTGCGGAAGCGCTCGTACAGCTCCGGGGTCAGCACCTCGCCGCCGCACCACACGTGCCGCAGGCTGTCCAGCCGCCCGGAGTCGCCCGCGATCTCCAGCAGCACGTCCAGCATGGACGACACCAGGTACGTGAAGGTGACGCGCTGCTCGGCGATCACGCTCAGCAGGTGGTGCGGGTCGCGCTCGCCGCCGGGCCGCAGGACCACCAGCCGGCCGCCGCACACCAGCGGCAGGAAGATCTCGTTGATGGAGATGTCGAACGACAGCGGCGCCTTGAACAGCGACGCGTCGTCGTGGCCGAAGCCCAGGATCTCGCGGGACTGCCACAGCAGGCGCTCGCTGATCGCCTCGTGCCGGATCATCGCGCCCTTGGGCCGCCCGGTCGAACCGGACGTGAAGATCACGTACGCCAGGGCGGGACCGGGGACGGCGATGTCGGTGTCCTCGGTGGGATACGAGCCGAACCGCCAGTCGCCGAGGTCGACGGCCACGGCCTCCGGCTCGCCCGCGCCGTGCTCGCCGGAGTCGTTGAGCTGCGCCACGACCCCGGCGTCCTCGATGACGACCGCCCGGCGCGCGGCCGGCCACTGCGGATCGAGCGGCACGAACGCGCCCCCCGCCTGGAGCACGCCCAGCAGGCCGATCACCATCTCGGCGGAGCGGCCCAGCGAGATGCCGACGATCTGTTCGGCGGTGAGCCCGCGGTCGATGAGGTGGTGGGCGAGCTGGTTGGACAGCTCGGCCGCCTCGCGGTAGGTCAGCGACCGGTGCCCGTCCACGATGGCGACGGCGTCCGGCCTGGTCCTGGCCTGCTCGCGGAACATCTCCACGATGGTCGGGCGGACCCGGTCCACGTCGTTGTCGTTCCACGCGGCCAGGGCCGCGAGCCGGGCCGGCACGCTGGACGGGCCGATGGTGCCGATGGGCCGATCCGGGAAGTCGGCCAGGTCGTCCAGCGCGAGCTGCGCGTCGGCCGGCGCGACCCCCTCGGGGACGGTGATGCTCCGGCCGTCCGCGCCGACCTCCCAGCCGGCGACCCCGTCCCCGCCGTTGTCGGCCCATCCGAGCACGTCGGCGAACAGGGTGGCGGAGGTGAGGTCGAGACTGCCGGGGCTCTGGCCGGTCGCCCAGTAGGCCAGCCCGATGGCGCACGCCTTGGTGATGGTCCTGTCGGAGTAGCCGCCGGTTCGCCGGCGCACGTCGGCCAGGCGCGCGGGAGAGAGCAGTGCGAGACGAGTGCTCGGTTCCGTCATCGAAGACTCAGCCGTCCCTTTCGAAGGATGAAGGTTCTTGCCACGCGCGCCACAGCCGCGCGTACCTGCCGCCCAGAGCCACCAGCTCCTCGTGGGTTCCCTGCTCCACGACGCGTCCCGCGTCCAGCACGGCGATGCGGTCGGCCGCCATCGCCTGGGTCAGCCGGTGCGCCACGAACAGCGTCGTACGGCCCTTGCAGGCGGCGGCCACGGCCCGCTCCAGCTCGGCGGCGCCCTGGCTGCCCGCCTCCGCGGTCGACTCGTCCAGCACCACCACCGGCGACCGGCCCAGCACGAGCCGGGCAAGCGCGATCTGGGCGACCTTGGTGCCGTCCAGCCGCTCACCGCCTTCGCCGACCACGGTGTCCAGCCCGTCGGGCAGCGCTGCGACCCACGTGTCGGCGCCGACCCTGCGCAACGCGTCCATCAGCTCGGCGTCGGCCGCCTCCGGCGCGGCCAGCCGCAGGTCGCCGGAGAGCGGGCCGGAGAACACGTGCGTCTCCTGCGTCAGGATGCTCACCAGGGCCCGCGCGCCGGCCTCGTCCAGCCCGGCGAGATCGGTCGATCCGATGCGCACCGACCCGGCCTGCGGGGTCCCGATCCCCGCGATCAGCGCCGCCAGGGTCGACTTGCCCGCGCCCGTCGCCCCCACCAGCGCCAGCGACCCGCCGGCCGGGATCACCAGGTCGACGTCCCGCAGGACCGGCCGCTCCGAGCCGGGATAGCTGCCGGGATAGCTGAACGTCAGCCCTTCGACCATCACCGGGTACGGCCCGGCGTCCGCGGGGGCGGCGGCCACCCGGCCCACCAGCCGCTCCTCCGTGGCCTCGCCCAGCACGCCGACCAGCCGGGTCAGGCTCGCGCCCGACTTCTGCGCCTCGTCGAAGGTGAACAGGATGGCGCCCAGCGGGTTGAACAGCCGGTGGAACAGCAGCGGCGCCACCGACGCCTCGCCCAGGGTGACGGCGCCGGCCTCCAGCAGGACGTACCCCACCACGAGGATCAGGACCAGCCCGATGAACTCGGCGCGGTTCTCCCTGCCGACGAACCGGCCGAAGAACCGGAACACCTCGACGCCGAGATCGCGCACCCGCCACGACTCGCGGGTGACCTGCTCGCGGAAGGCCTCCTCCAGGCGGTAGGCCCGGACGGTGTCGATCCCGTTCAGGCCGCTGATCAGCGCCTGCGCGCGATCGGCCTGGGCCTCCCGCTGCCGCTGGTAGAGCGGCGCGGACCGGGGGAGATACCAGCGCAGGGCCAGCGCGTACGCGGGCAGCGCGCCGGCCCCCGCCAGGCCGAGCCGCCAGTCCAGCCCGAACATGCCCGCCGTGGCGATGACGACCAGCACCCCCGACGAGAACACCGTGGGGACCGCCGTCCGGATGCCCTTGGACACCACGGCCACGTCGTCACCGACCCTGGACAGCACGTCGCCCCGGCCGACCTGCTCGATCCGCGCGCTCGGCATGCCCAGCACCGCCCGTACGGCGCCTTCCCGCAGCCGCGCGAGCAGGTCCGCGCCCAGCCGCCCGATCAGGTACGTGGACGCCGTGGTGGCCGCCGAGCCGAGCAGCGCGGCGGTCACCATCAGCACCCCGACGGTGACCAGGACCGACCGCGACTGACCTTCGACCACCCCGTCGACCACCCGGCCGAGCAGGAGCAACGGCAGCACCTGGAGCGCCGCCGCGGCCACCGCGGTGAGCACGGTGGCGCCCGTCAGCCAGGGCACCTCGCGGCAGTACGCCGCGACCCATCGGGTGGCCTCGCGTCCGGTCGCCGTGCGCAGGATCGCCGGGGCGACGCGGGTGCCGGTGGTGCTCACACCCGGCCCACGGCAGGCCGGGCACAGGACACGTTCACCGGCGTCACCAGGCGGCCGACTTGACGAGCTCGTCGATCGCGTACGGCAGGGACAGCAGGGTGCCCTGCGACATGGCCGCGCCGATCGCCGGTCCCTCGCTGTCCAGCAGGTACGACACCTTGCCGCCCTTGACCGCGGGCAGGTTGGCGAACAGCTTGAAGTTCTTCAGCGCGTTCTGGTCCGCCTGGTCGGCGATGACGAAGATGTGGTCGACGTCGATCAGGTCGATGCGCTCGGGGGACAGCACGGTGTAGAAGCTGCCGCCCGCGATCTTGTCGATCTCCGTCGCGCCCTTGAAGCCGATGCCCGACACCAGCCGTCCGCGCACGTCGGTGGTGGTGAACGGGGCGACCGAGTTCTTGTACCAGGACACCGCGACGGCGGTGCGCTCCGCGAACTCCGGGTGCGTCTTGCGGGCGGTGTCGAGCTTGTCCTGGATGCCCTGCACCAGCTTGGCGCCCTCGTCGGCCTTGCCGAGCGCCTTGGCGATGTGCAGCGCGTTGTCCTGCCACGGCGCGCTGAACGGCTCCTTCTCGGTCTTGGTGCGGCCCACCGTAGGAGCGATCTTGGAGAGCCGGTCATAGGCGGCCTGGTCGATCTCGGAGTAGACCGCGATGATCAGGTCGGGCCGCAGGGCGGCGATCTTCTCGTAGTTGGGGCCGGAGTCCCCGTTGTTCATGATGACCTCGGGGCGGGTGTCGCCCCACCGGTCCTTCACCCAGGGCCACTGGGTGTTGACGTCGGGGGTCTTGCCCGGCGGGTTCGGGTACTGGTCGACCATGCCGACCGGCTTGATGCCGAAGGCCAGGATGGCCTGGTCGTCGGTGTAGCCGACGGAGACGACCCGCTGGGGGGCCTTGGTGATCTGCGTGGACCCGAACGCGTGCTCCACGGTCAACGGGAACACGCCACCACCCGTGGCCGCCGCGGTGGTGTCGCCGCTCGGCTTCTCCGCCGAGCCGGAACCGCATCCCGCGATCAATGTCGCAGCGGACAACACCACTGCGATGCGCCGCAAGGTCTTCGTCACTGTTCTTCGCTGGAGGAGCATCCGGAATCCCTTGCCTTCGTGCGATCCACTGGAACCGTAACATTCGCAGATTAGGTTAGCCTAACCTTACTTCTTCAGGTTCGCCCGCACCAGCAGGTAGACGAGGAAAGGGCCGCCGATCGCGGCGGTGACCACGCCGACCGGGAGGCTGACCGGCAGCGCCGTACGCGCCACCAGGTCCGCGCCGATCAGCAGCAGCGCGCCCACCAGCCCGGATGCCACCAGCGGCGGCGTCGGACACCGTGACAGCCGCATCGCCACCTGCGGCGCCACCAGCGCCACGAACGGGACCGGGCCCGCCGCGCTCACCGCCACGCCGGCCAGCAGCACCGCGCACAGCAGCAGGACCGCCCGCACCATCGAGTACCGGACACCCAGGCCCGCCGCGACCTCGTCGCCGAAGTGCAGCGGCCTGAGCTGGAACGCCACACACGACACGACGGCCATGAGAGCGAGCGCGCACCACAGCGCCACCCAGACCTCGCCCCACGTCCGGTTGTCCAGCGAGCCGACCAGCCACGCCTGGGCCCGGGCCACGTCCCGGATGTCGGCCGTGACCAGCAGCCAGATCGTGATCGCCTCCGCCACGGCGCTCACCGAGATGCCGATGAGGATGAGCCGGAGGCCGTCGATCCCGCGCCGCCACGCCAGGAAGTACACCAGCAGTCCGGTGCCGAGACCGCCCGCGAGAGCCGCCGCGGACAGGCCCACGGAGTCGACGACGGCCGCGGCGACCCCGCCCGACACCGTCACCAGGAACACCGCGACCACGCTCGCGCCTCCGGTGATCCCCAGCACGTCCGGGCTGGCCAGCGGGTTGCGCGCGATGGACTGCGTGATCGCCCCGGACACCCCGAGCGCGATCCCCACGACGAGCCCGGCCAGGGCGCGCGGCAGGCGCAGATCCATGATCACGAACTCGTCGACCCGCTCACCCTGGCCGAAGAGCGTGGCGATCACCTGGGGCAGGCCGATGGGGAAGTCCCCGGTGCCGATGGACAGGCAGAACACCAGGAAGGCCGCCGCCGCCAGCAGCAGCGTGACCAGCACCATCCAGGGCCGCCACACGAACGACGCGTGGCCGAGCCGCACGCCCGGTGTCACCGGCCGCTTCACCGCCGTCTCGTTCATACCGTCTTGAACTTTCCGCGCCAGACCAGCGCCGCGAAGAACGGGGCGCCGACCACGGCGACGACGACGCCTGCCTGCAACTCGCCCGGCCGGGTCACCACGCGCCCCACGATGTCGCAGGTCAGCAGGATGACGGCGCCGAGCAGACCCGCGCACGGCACCAGCCAGCGATAGTCCGGCCCGGTGAGATACCGGGCCACGTGGGCCACCATGAGCCCGAGGAACGCGATGGGGCCGCACGCCGCCGTCGTCGCGCCCGCCAGCAGGGTGATGGCGACGATGCCGACGGTCCGGGTGCGCGTGATGTTCACGCCCAGCCCGCGCGCGACGTCGTCACCCAGGTTGAGCAGGTTGACGGCGGGCAGCGTGGTGAGCCCCAGCACCAGCCCGGCCACGACGAACGCGGCCACCGGCCGGATGACGTCGAATCCGACCCCGGCGACGGTGCCCGCGTTCCAGAACCGCAGGGCGTTCAGCGACGCCTGGTCCGATAACGCGACCGCCGTGGTCATCGCCGCCAGGAACACCGCGACCCCCTGCCCGGCCAGCGCGAGCGTCAGCGGGCTGCCCGCGCCCCGGCCGAGGGGGGGCCGCCCGAACACGACGGCGCCGGCGGCCGCCGCCCCCAGGAAGGCGAACCAGACGTACTGGTACGGATTGGCGAGCCCGAACAGGAGGATCACCGTCACGACGGCGAACGAGGCGCCGGAGTTCACCCCCAGCAACCCCGTGTCGGCGATCGGGTTGCGCGTGTACCCCTGGATCAACGCCCCGCTGACCCCCAGAGCGACGCCCGCCACGATCGCGAGCACGGTCCTGGGCACCCGTACGGTCTGCACGATCAGCGCGATCTCGGTGAGCCGCTGGTCGGAGCCCGGCTCCGGGAACAACCCCTGCCACACCTCCGCGAGACTCAGCCCGCGCGCGCCGACGGCCAGCGACACCGCCGCCGCGACCAGGAGAACCACCGCGAGAAGGCCCAAGCCCACCACCCGCCGCCGGCGGACCCCTGTGACCTCGGACGCGGGACGTCTCTCCAGAGTCGTACTCATCGACCTACAATCCACGGGGGCGCGTCTCGATCATGAAACTTAGGTAAGTCTATCCTTAGTTTCTGGCCGACGGTAGGGACGGAGTACGACCGCGCATGGAGCACACTTTCGCCACGTTCGGGTTCCCCGGTGAACCCGGTTCCGACGAGTTCTGGGCGGCGGCGGGAGCGCCCGCGTCGGTGCCCGCCGGCGACGGCTGGGCGACCCTGTTCCTGTGGCGCGGGTCCCCGGCGAGCGTCGGCTTCGAGAGCTGGTCGGAGCCGGTGCCCCTGCGCCGGTGGGGCGACACGGACTGCTGGTACGCCGAGGTGGCCATGCCCGCGCGGCTGCGGGTGACGTACCGGTTCGGTCATCGCCAGCGCGAACGAGGGCAGCCCCGCGGCCGACGCCGTCGACGGCAACATGGGCAGCCGCTGGGCCGCGGCGGGCGACGGGCAGAC
>NZ_JBSGFQ010000176.1:0-19377 GCF_053603495.1 Nonomuraea sp. NPDC004186
GCTCAGGTCAGGAAGGACACTACGGCGGACCAGGACGGATCGGCGGCCACGTCCACCCGGGGCTCGCCCTCCTCCCACCGAGCACCAGGAGGCCGTCCACGCCTCCGGCCAGGCGCGCGCCGACCCCCAAGCCGACGGCGACCGGCAGCGTGACGCACGTGCCGAGCCCCAGCGCCTCGGTCTCCGCCACCCCGACCGTGACGCCCACCCCCTCGCCGACCACCTCGGAGCCCGAGCCCACGGCGGAGCCGACCACGGCCGGTCCGGAGGAGCCCCCGACCGCCGATCCCACGATCAGCCACTCTTCCGGCGAGATCCAGTGCATCCGCTCCCCGTGCCCGGGATGACGGTCTTTTGCGTGTCCTCAGCCGCTCGCCGATCGTGGGAGAGTCGTCGGGTGGACTCGACTCGTGACCTGCTCGTCGCCCTGGCCCGCCGCTATGCCTTCGCCGATCTCGGCGCGCTCGCGCCGGCCGCGGAGGTCGCCGAGGTCTGCGAGTTCGGTCACCGGTTGCTCTCGCTCGACGCCGAGGACTTCGCGGCCGAGGCGAAGGGCGTCCCGGCCGACCTGCGGCGGCGCGCCCGGGCCTGTCACATGCCGCAGACGCCGCGCGAGCAGCCGCGTGGGGCGCTGGAGTCGCTGCGGCCCGCGTACGGCCTGCTGCTCGAGGTGATCGCCGCACGGTGGCACCGGCGCGAGCTGAGCCCGATGATCGCCGCGGTCCACATCGCCAGCGAATACCTGCCGCTGCTGGCCTTCGAGCCCCAGCTCGGCCATGCCGGCGACCCGGCCCGCTGGCCCGAGGGGCTGAGCGCGCCGGGCAGCCGTTTCGGCGTGATCGGCGACCGGGAGTGCGACCACACCAAGTCCGAGCAGTCCGCCACCAACCGGACGCTGCGGGTGTCCCTGGAGCCGGGCGAGGGCTGGCGCGCGTACTTCGACCGGCAGCACAGCCAGGTCGCCGGCGCGCTCGCCGTCTGCGTCGCCACCTGCCGCAACCCCTGCACGGCCATGGACTGGATCGCGCCCGAGCCGCGCGCCGACCTGCATGTCCGGGCCCGCACGGCGCTCACCTTCGCCGACACCCCCCTCGTCCGGCTGCGGCACGCGGCCCCGGTGGGGCACGGGTTCGGGGTGCCGTCGCCCGAGGAGGTGCTCGACGCCTGGGAGCGCAGCCGCGCCGCCCTCGACAAGAACCCCGTCGGGGCCGCGGCCATGCGGGACGACGGGTTCCCGCTGCCCGGGCTGCCCTCGCTGTTCTCGGCCGTCGCGGCCGCGCCCATCGAGCCTGCGACGCTGCTGAGCGGGGTCAGCGAGCACATCGTCGACCTGCTCCAGCGCCTCTAGCGGCGGGCGGTGGCCTGCTCCCCCAGGGCGCCGATGCCGTAGAGGAGGCCGCCCACCAGATCGCCCACGCTGAACGCCGTCGCCATCGACATCGCCGTGAGCCGGCAGGAGCCGTCCGTCAGCCGCCTGCGGGCGTTCTCCCCCGTCACGATCTCCAGCGCGCGGCCCTTCAGGTCGACGAGGAGCACCACGGCGTCGCCGGCCTCCTCGCCCAGGGCCGCGTGCAGGCGTTCGGCGAAGTGGCGGCGCGAGCCCACCGGATCCCCCAGGAACACCCCGAACCGCAGCCCGCTGCGCCGCTCGGCGGTGTGCAGGGCGCGCCTGACGTCGTCGGCCTGTGCGGCCGTCAGTCCTCGCATCGTCACATCACCATCCCGCGGAAGCCCCGCCGAGGTGTCCGCCGGGCTCGGCCGTCTCGGCGGCGGCCACCCAGTCGCGCTCCGGGACGTCCGCCCAGTGCGCCACCCGGTCGGCCAGCACCAGGTCCGAGGTGCTCACGCCACGCTCGCTCCTGGACGGGCCGCCCAGCCACACCGGGCCGGACTCCACCCTGCGCTGCGCGCTGCGCCCCGGCAGCAGGACCAGCAGGCTGATCACGATGAACAGCCCGAACGACACCCCGATGAGAAAGAGCAGAATCTCGCCTGCGCTGTGCACACCTTGAACGTAATCCCGATGTGAGCAGCGGGCCAGACCCCACCTGGGAGTGTCCACCAGGTAAGATCTTTTTTGAGACGACATCTCTAGAGAAGAACGTAGAACATACCCCGAAAACATGCGTGGAACACGATGAGCTGGGCCATAAAACTATGGACAGGGCAACACTAGGAATCGTTCCGATCTCCGAGCTACGGTGAGTTACGTGGACTCCGACATCCAGCGTGAAGACGGTCACAGTGCGTCACCAATCTGGGTGAACGACCGGCCAGAGAGCGAGCAGACCGCTGCCGCGAAGCCTTCGGCGCCCACCTCCACGTACGCGCCCGTCGAGCGCGCGTCCGTGCGTAGCCTGCTGCAACAACCGCAGTTCCACCGCCTGCGCAACCGCGCGCTGGTGGGGATCGGCGTCGCGGTGGTGGTGGGCTTCCTCGTGAGCGACTGGCGGCTGGGCGTGACCGCGGGTGTGATCGCGGCCGTCGCCGAGGCGGTCTATCGCTCGCGATCCCATTCGTCCGTGCCCGCCTGGCGGCGCACATCCGTGGCGGAGCGCCGCACCGAGGCGCAGCTGCGCAAGCTCGAACGCAGCGGCTATCGCACGCTCCACGCCAGGGCGATCCCCAACAGCGAGGCCCAGATCGACCATCTCGTGGTGGGCCCGACCGGCGTGTACGCGGTCGACTCCGAGAAGTGGGACAAGCGGCTCCCGGTGCGGGTGCAGATGGGCAAGAAGCTCTTCCACGGCCCCTTCGACAAGAAGGCCCGCCTCACCGAGGCGAAGTGGGAGGCGTCGCAGGCCAGCGAGCTGATCACCCAGTCGTTCGGCCGCGAGGTCTCGGTCGTGCCCTCGCTCGCCATCTACGGCCCGCCGGTGCCGTGGAAGATCATGACCATCCGCGGCGTGGACGTCTACCAGGGCGACCGCGCACGCAAGTGGATCACCAAGCGGGAGCGGGCCCTGACCGACGGCGAGATCGACCGGATCTTCGACATCGCCGCCCAGGTCCTGCCCGCCCGCTACGGCGAAGACTAGGCCCCGGCCCGGGCATACCCGTTCGATATGGTCCGGGCCGACGGTCATTCCCCAGCCCCGCCGGGCTCGTCCCCGCGGGGCTTCTCCACGCCCGAGGCCACGCCTGAGGCCAGGCGCGCGCCGAAGTCGTCCAGGGCCACGGCCAGGTCCGCGCTCGGCGGGAGCGTCTGCGGCAGGCGCGAGTACACCGCGGTGCCGAACCCGGCGACGCGGACGATGTGGTCGATGAGCGCCTCCCTGTCGCGCGGCCACGGGAACGACGGCTGGGCGATCAGCAGCGAGACGCAGCCGTGCACGGCCGACCACATGCCCAGCGCGAGCTCCTCGGGGTCGCCCTCCAGCACCCGTGTCTCCACGCAGGCCGAGACCGCGTCGACCATGTGACGGAAGCACTCGGCGGCGGCCGGCGGCACGCCCGGCCCGGCCGTGGCCCGCATCATCAGCACCCGGTACTGCACCGGATGTTCCAGGGCGAAGCGGGCGTAGGCGCGCCCGCACCTGCCCAGGGCCAGGAACGGGTCGCCGCCCAGGTTCTCCCTGAACATCCGGCCGAACTCGCCCCAGACCCGCATGCAGACCGCCTCGACCAGCGCCTCCTTGTCGGCGAAGTGCAGGTAGACGGAGGGCGTGGAGACGCCGGCCCGCAGGGCGACCGCGCGTAGCGTGAGCGCGTCCTCGCTGCCGGACTCGGCCATCAGGTCCTCGGCGGCCCGCAGGATCTCCTCGCGCAGCAGCGCTCCCTCTCCGCGCCTGGCGCGTACGCGTCTGGTGGTCATGGGTCTCAGGTTGACGCCGTCAGGTTAACGATGTCAATCTGAGGCTCTGGGGAAGGGATTTACTGAAAAATGGGGAATTTTAGCGAAGCGACCGCCTTGACCGATCGCGGCGAAGGCGAGTTCGGGGCCGTGCTGGACGCCCAGTGGAGCGTCGGCAACCGGCTGCACGGCGGCTACCTGCTGGCCGTGCTCGCCAGGGCCGCCTGTGAGAGCCCGGCGGGCGCGGGCCACCCGCACGTGACCGCTGTCAGCGGCTCCTTCATCGAGCCGCCCGAGCCCGGCGAGGCCGTGGCCCGGGTGGAGACGCTGCGGGTCGGCAGGAGCGTGGCCCAGGTCAGGGCCGCGCTGGTGCAGGAGGGTCGCATCCGCGTCGAGTCGCACATCACGCTCGGCCTGCTGGACGACACCGGCCCCTGGTGGTCCTCGCACGAGCCGGTCGAGCTGCCGCCCGAGGAAAACTGCTTCCTCGCTCCCACCAACCCGCCGGGCACGGACCTCACGGTGCCGCTGATGGCCGTGGTCGAGGAGCGCATCGTCCCCGAGCACCTGTCCTTCGCGTTCGGCGCCCCCACCCGGGCCGGCGTCATCGCGAGCTGGCAGCGGCTGGCGGACGGCTCCGACTGGGACCCGCTGAGCCTGCTGGTGGCGCTCGACCCGGTGCCGCCGGTGTCGTTCGACCTGGGCCTGTCCGGGTGGGTGCCGACGATCCAGCTCTCGGCGTACATCCGCAGGCTGCCCGCTCCCGGGCCGATCAGGGTGCGGCTGGCGGCCACGGACGTCGGCGGCGACCGGATGGACGAGGTTGCCCACGTCTGGGACGACAAGGGCCGCCTGGTGGCCCAGGCGACCCAGCTCGCCGCCGTACGGCTGCCGTCCTAGCGGTAGATCTCCGGGACCGAGGCGCACCACGGGAAGATCTCGCTCCGGCTGGAACGGGTGACGTCGCCGCACAGGCCGACCTGGGTCGGCCGCTCGGCCCCCTTGGCGTGCAGGATCAGCACCGCCTTGTCGAGGGGGTACTGCCGGGGTGAGTCCGCGCCGAAGTCGAGCGCGCCCGTGGCGCCCTCGATGGCGTGCCCGCTCTGGTCGGGCGTGTAGAGCGTGCCGAGCTGGCGCCAGACGGTGTACGAGTTCACCGGCACGCGGTGCCGCTCCCTGCCGAGCCGCCGGATGGCGGTGATCATCGTCTCCGTGGCGTCGTAGGCCAGGGCGGCGTGCCCGTCCAGCGTCCGCCCCGGCCCCGGCTCCTCGCACTCGAAGGGGAACGTGGCGAACAGGGCCGCGTAGAAGTCGTGCCGCTGCGGCTCGCCGCACTTGTTCGGCGCGGCGGCGAACGACTCGTAGTAGTAGCCCACGCCGCTGACGGCCGACCTGACGCGCACGTCCGCGGCGTACCTGGTGACGTCGTCGCCGCCGAGGATGGTCGGCGGCGCGTCCGCGCACTTGTCGGCCACCCCCTTCACGAACTCGGCGAAGTCGGGAATCCCGCGCCCGGCGAAGTACACCAGCCCGTCGAACCCGCACGCCGACACCCCCGCGTCCCTGGGCTCCCCCGCGTAGGGGTCGTCGCTGCGGTCGTCGGGGCCCGGCTTGGCCCCTCCGACGGGTGTGAACCTGAGCCCCTCCACCGCGAACCCGCGCTCCTCCATCCGGGCGACGACCCGGGCCTTGAGGTTGGAGGCGTAGTAGTCGGTCACGTCGTGCGAGTAGTAGACCCGGGCCCGCCGCTTCACCTCGCCCTTCTTGACCAGCGAGTCGGCGAAGGCGGCCGCCATCCACGCCTGGCGGGAGTTCTGCGGGGCGACCTGGAAGTAGAACGGCGACTCGTTCACGAGGCGGTCGGCCGACAGCGTCGAGGCCACCATGGGCAGCCCGGCCTTGCCCAGCTCCTGGATGGCCGCGACGGTCTCCTGGCGGCTCTGGTCCAGGCCCACCACGCCCACGATGGGCGCCTCCTCGTCGCGGTGGCGCAGCAGCAGCCGGGCGATGCTCGATCCGTGCTCCATCCTGCCGCCCGCGTTCGCCAGGAGGATGCGGACCAGCGGCTCGCTGGCGCCGGCGGAGTTGTTCTGCCGCTTCTGCGCGATGGCGACGCCCGCCAGGCCCTCGCGGGCGGCGGCCAGCGTGTCCCGGTCCGTGGAGGTGAGCGCCGCGAGGTAGGCGATCGTCACGTACGGCCGGTCGCCGCCCTCGTGCAGCTTCGCGGCCCGCTCGTTCTCCTGCTGGAGCACGGCCTGGACCTGCCGCATCTCGGTGTTGCCCGGCGAGAACAGGTAGTCGGGCTCGGCCACGCCCACGCACTCGGTGCCGGCCAGCTGCCTGCCGCTCTCCGTCCACGGCGTCCACAGGCCGGTCGCGCAGGCGTTGCGGTGCCAGGCGGCGGTCTGGCCCGCGTACGCGCCGACGGCGCCCGCCAGGGCCATCCAGAACAGCGCGATGGCCGTCCAGGACGACCACCACGGCGCCACGCGGGCGAGCGGCACAAAGGCGGGGTCGGCGACGTCGTACCTGGTGAGGTCGGCGGGCACGGGCGGCGCCGAGATGGTGAGCGGCGTGTCCAGCACCCGCCGCCACGTGTCGCGGTCCTCGGCCGTGACCAGCTCGCGGCGCCAGCGGATGAGCCGCCACACCGAATCCTCGTCGTCCTCCAGGAGCACGGCGTCCGGCGTGTAGGAGACCACCACGACCGGATCGAACCTGCCGAGGTCCGCGCGCCGCTCCTCGACGAGCTCGACGAGCGCCTCGCCGTGCTCGTTGAGCAGCAGGAGCGGGTAGAAGACGTGGCCCGCGCCCCGCACGTGCAGCGGGGAGCGCCGGTACTGCCCGCTCAGGTCGTCCATGAACGCGCGCAGCAGCAGCCGCGCGACGCCCGGCTCGTCGGCCGGGTCCAGGTCGGCCAGCAGGGCGGCGACGCCGGGCGCCTTGGAGCCGTCGTCCGACAGCGCGCGCCGCAGCCAGCGGAACCGCCCGCCGAGTCCGGGCACGCGCCCGCTGAGCCGTAGGTCGTGCAGGAAGCCGGGTAACAGCTTGAGCAGCAGGTTGAGCGGGAACGGGACGTGTTCGGCGCCCCTGCCCGCGGTGTCGACGCCCCACCCCCAGTTGCGGTCGGACTCGCGCAGCACGCGGCGGGCCTGGTCCTCCTTGCCGTGCGACTCGGCCAGCTGCTCGACGATCTGGGCGGTCAGCTGATAGCGGGGGAAGCGCAGCCTCGTGCCGCGCAGGGCGGACACGATCCGGGAGAGGATCTTCGGCACCCCCTCGCCCGGCTGGATGTCGGGGCGGGCCCGCGGGATCCCGCGCGAGATGACCGGCGTGGCCTGCCTGTCCTGCGGCGCCAGGATCTCCGGCCAGTCGCCCGCCTCGCTCAGCTGGACCAGCGGGATGCCCATCCGTTCGACGTGCTGCTTCTTGTCCTCTTCCCCTCGCCACCTGGCCAGCCGTGGCTGCCTGGCGACGTGCGGCGAGTCCTGCACCCCCTCGCCCCTGGCCGGTCTGCGGCACAGGCGGTCTATGGTGTGGATGAAGTTGCCGACCCTGGCGGGGTCGTCGAGCATGACTGCCCCGTTGCTCATCTGATCTCTGTAACACGAGTCCGGGCGCGGACGGCTGCTTTTTCGGGCTCGATCCGGTAACCAACCGTCCGATGTGTGGACACGTGTCTCAGTTGCCGGGCAGTGGCCGTAACATGTGAAGACTCGCTAGCGATGGGAGATGCCCAATGCCCGCCCTCAGGTCACGTACAGTCACCCACGGCAGGAACATGGCCGGTGCCCGGGCCCTGCTCCGGGCGACCGGCGTAGCCGGGAGCGACTTCGGCAAGCCGATCATCGCGGTGGCCAACAGCTACACCCAGTTCGTGCCGGGCCATGTGCATCTCAAGGACGTCGGCGAGGTGGTGTCGGCCGCGATCCGGGAGGCCGGGGCGATCCCGCGGGAGTTCAACACGATCGCCGTGGACGACGGCATCGCGATGGGCCACGGCGGAATGCTCTACTCGCTCCCGTCGCGCGAGCTGATCGCCGACTCCGTCGAGTACATGGTCAACGCGCACTGCGCGGACGCGCTGATCTGCGTCTCCAACTGTGACAAGATCACGCCGGGCATGCTGCTGGCCGCGTTCAGGCTGAACATTCCGACGATCTTCGTCTCCGGCGGGCCCATGGAGGCCGGCAAGATCCCCGGCAAGAAGCTCGACCTCATCGACCCGATGATCGCCGCCGCCGACGACTCCGTCTCCGACGCCGCGCTGCTGGAGATGGAGGAGAGCGCCTGCCCGACCTGCGGCTCGTGCTCCGGCATGTTCACCGCCAACTCCATGAACTGCCTGGCCGAGGCCATCGGCCTCGCGCTGCCCGGCAACGGCACGATCCTGGCCACGCACAAGGCGCGCAAGAAGCTGTACGAGGACGCGGGCCGCCAGCTCGTGGAGATCACCCGGCGCTACTACGAGGACGACGACGCGTCGGTGCTGCCGCGCTCGATCGCCACCCGCGACGCGTTCGAGAACGCCATGACGCTCGACGTCGCGATGGGCGGCTCGACCAACACGATCCTGCACATCCTGGCCGCCGCCCGCGAGGCCGGCGTCGACTTCGGGCTCAAGGAGATCAACGAGATCTCGCTGCGGGTGCCGTGCGTCTGCAAGGTCGCCCCGGCCACGAACAAGTACCACATCGAGGACGTCCACCGCGCCGGCGGCATCCCCGGCATCCTGGGCGAGCTCGACCGGGCCGGGCTGCTGCACCGCGACGTGCCCACCGTGAACGGCGGCTCGCTGGCCGACATGCTGGCCGCCTGGGACGCGAAGTCGCCGACGGTGCTGCCCGAGGCCGTCGAGCTCTGGCACGCGGCCCCCGGCAACGTGCGCACGGTCAAGCCCTACTCGCAGGACAACCGCTGGGACGACCTCGACCTCGACCGCGCGGCCGGGTGCATCCGCGACCTGGAGCACGCCTACACCGCGGACGGCGGCCTGGCCGTCCTCTACGGCAACATCTCGCGCGACGGCGCGGTGGTGAAGACGGCCGGCGTGGACGAGTCGATCTGGAAGTTCAGCGGGCCAGCGGTGGTGTTCGAGTCGCAGGACGACGCGGTCGAGGGCATCCTCGGCGGGCGCGTCAAGGAGGGCGACGTGGTGGTCATCCGCTACGAGGGCCCCAAGGGCGGTCCCGGCATGCAGGAGATGCTCTACCCGACGTCCTTCCTCAAGGGCAAGGGGCTCGGCAAGGCCTGCGCGCTGGTCACCGACGGCCGCTTCTCCGGCGGCACCTCCGGCCTGTCCATCGGCCACGCCTCGCCCGAGGCCGCCGAGGGCGGCGCGATCGCGCTGGTCGAGGACGGTGACATCATCGACATCGACATCCCCAGCCGGTCGATGGAGCTGCGGGTGCCCGAGGCCGAGCTGGCCGCGCGGCGCGAGCGGCTCCTGGCCGACCTGGGCGGATACCGGCCGCGCGACCGCAACCGGCCGGTGAGCGCGGCCCTGCAGGTGTACGCGGCGATGACCACGTCCGCCTCCACGGGCGCCTCGCGCGACCTGTCCCAGCTGTCCCGGTAAGGAAGGCCTGCGCGGCAGGTGACAAGGACCTTGCCTGCCGCACAGGTTTTCGAAAAATGTCGGTCGTCGTCTCTAATATTGGGGTATGACGACAGTCGTGAAGCACGATACTCGCCCGCTGACGACCGCCGAGATCGCCGCCCTCGCCCTCTCCCTCGCTCACCTCGGATCGGGCCCGCAGGCCATCACGGCACGACGTGGCCTGCAACACGCACTCGAGCACCTGGAGCTCGACGACGACGTCATCGCCACCACGCTCACGACCCTGACCGAGCCGCTGCCCGTCGAGGTCGCCTCCAGAGCCAGGCTCATGGCGGACGCCATCACCAGCCGTCTCATGATCCGCCTCCACTACCGCGACGCCTCAGGCATCATCACCTCGCGCGACGTCGAGCCGGTGACGTGCCTGGTCCACCGCGAATACTGGTATCTGGTCGGCGTGTGCAGGATGCGCCGGGGGATCAGGGCGTTCCGGTTCGACCGGATCATCGCGGTCGAGCCCACGCTCACGCCGTCCCGTCCGCACCTGGCCGACCGGTTCCTCCCGTTCCAGCGCCGCAAGCGCCCCAGGGCCGCCTAGGAAACTGACCGGCGTTTGACCTTCCGCGCCCCCGGCCTTTGGGGTGGCGGCTGGCAGGCTCCCGCACATGCGCGTTCGGGGGATCTCGCTCGTCGTTGCCCTGCTGGCCGTGGCCGGCTGTGCAAACCCGTCAACCGTCGTCCCGCCTCAGGCCGCCTCCTTCGGGCAGCCGGGCGGGGTTGTCGTCGAGAGCGTGCTGCCTGTTGCCGCGCGGCGCGCTCTCGACCGCACGCTGGACCAGTACCTGCGCGAACGCCCCGGGCGCGCGGCGCTGGCCGTCTACGACCGCACGACCGGCGCCAGGTACTCCTACCGCGAGCGCACGCCGTTCGTGCTGGCGAGCGTGGCGAAGGTGGACATCCTGCTGGCGTTCCTGCTGGGCAAGCAGGGCGAGCTGAGCGCGTACGAGCGCACGCTCACCTCCAAGATGATCCGCGAGAGCGACAACGACTGCGCTCACGAGCTCTACCTGACGGTCGGCGGCCAGAAGGGGCTCACCAGGGTCCTGCGCCGGCTCGGCGTCGAGCAGACCTGGCCGGGGCCCGGGCTGTACTGGGGAACGACCCGCAGCCGGCCGTCCGACCAGGTCAAGGTGCTGGAGTGGCTCACGGACCCCGCGGGGCCGCTGCCGGCCTCCGACCGGCGCTACGCGCTGAAGCTCATGTCGTCCGTGGAGCCGTCGCAGGCGTGGGGGGTCAGCTCGGCCGGGGGCGACGTGGCGCTCAAGAACGGCTGGCTGCCCGTGGACGCGCACGACGGGCAGTGGACGATCAACAGCGTGGGCCGGCTCGGCGTGGACGGGCACGACGTGCTCATCGCGGTGCTGTCGGAGCGCAGCCCGACCATGGAGACGGGGATCGCCACGGTCGAGCGGCTCGCCAAGCTGGCGGTGGAGGAGCTGACGCGTTCGCAGGCGACCTTCACCGCCGCCCAGGTGTTCTAGGCCGTCACAGGCCGTCACAGGCCGTTCTAGGAGCAGCACCCTCCGCCGCAGCAGCCGCCCCCGCTCGCCTTCGGAGCGGCCGCGCCGCCCGTCATCGACACCGTGGACAGCAGCTTCACCGTGTCGTCGTGGCCGTCGGGGCAGGTGGCCGGGTCGTCGGAGGCCGACATGGGACGGGAGACCTCGAACGTGGAGCCGCAGGCGCGGCAGCGGAAGTCGTATCGCGGCATGAGCCTAAGAGTAAGTCATGTGCTCGTAGTCGGACACGGGCACGTAGCCGATCGACTGGTAGACGGCGTTGCTCGTCGGGTTGCCCAGGTCGGTGAAGAGCACCACCTGGTCGCAGCGCTCGGCCAGGCCGACCTGGCTGGCGTACGCGGTGACCGCGGCCCCGTAGCCGTTCCTGCGGCACGAGGGCGGCGTGTAGACGGGCCCGATGCGGCAGACCCCGCCGACCGCCGGGGAGAGCGCGGCCAGCGAGACCGGCGCCTCGCCCGCCTCCCACACGAACAGCTCGCGGGCCGCCAGCCGCCGCGCGACCGACTCGACCACGTCGTCACCCATGCCCATCCGCACCTCTTCGGCGAACGCCTGGTACCAGCTGACCAGCAGCGGGAAGTCGGCGGGGGCGGCGAGCCTGCCGCGTCCGGGCGTGCCGGGGACGGCGAGCGCCCCCAAGCGGTAGAGCCGCTCGGGCACCAGCCGCCCAGGCTCCCCCAGCAGCCGCTTGACCTCGGAGGTCAGCTCCACCCTGCCCACGACCTCGGCGGGGTCGCCGAGCGCGACCAGGAGCGGCTCGACGGCCTCCAGGGGCATGTCGGCGAGCCCGACCGGGTGCGGCGGGGTGTGGAAGACCGCGCCCCGAACCTCGCCGTCGACCGTCCACCAGCCGAACCGGGGACCCTTCGCGGGCATGCCGGCGCGCAGGTTGGCGAGGACGGTCAACGCGACCGTGTTGCGCACCGGGTCGCCGAGCAGGAAGGGCTCGGCGACCGCGGCGTACTCCTCAACATCTGAGGTGAAGGTCCACATGCCTGCTCATGGTGTCAGGCGGTGGCCACCCCTTACAAAGCGATATCTCAGGCCGCGGCCTCGAGGTAAGGCGCCCATTGGGGGTCTCCGATCAGCGACGCGCCGATGAGCCTCCAGTGAGCGCCCCGTGGCACCGCGGGGCTGAAGCGCAGCGTCCACCCCAGCTCCTCCAGGTACTTGTCGGCCTTCCTGTGGTTGCACGTGGTGCAGGAGGCGACACAGTTTTCCCAGGTGTGGGTGCCGCCCCGGGACCGCGGGATGACGTGGTCGATGGTCTCGGCCCGCTGCCCGCAGTAGGCGCAGCGGTAGTCGTCGCGCCTCATGAGGGCGGCCCTGGTCAGCGGGATGCGGGACCGGTAGGGGATGCGGACATATCTTCGCAGCCTGATCACCGAAGGGACGTCGAGCGTGTGGCTGGCGGAGCGCAGCACGGCGCCCCTGCCGTCCCGGTGGACGACGTCGGCCTTCTCCCGCAGCACCAGCACGACGGCCCGGTGCAGGGAAAGGGTGGTCAGCGGTTCGTAGGTGGCATTCAGCAGCAGGACCTGGCGCATCATGGAGCCTCTCCCTGCTGCGCGCGTATCAAAGGGGACATGCCGTGGCATGTCCCGACTGTCGGCCCCTCCTGGGGCACTTGTGCTTCCGTCACGTGGACCTCCGCCGGACGGTCCAGCGGATGGTCACCACGGCACCGTCCTGTCACCAAGTCTGGCGTTTGCACCCCGGTCCCCGCCACCCCAAATATCCTCCAACCGGAATGGACCAGAGGGACACACGTTACGTTTTATGCCCGCTTCACCAGCGCTTTACGCATGTCCTTTGGCAGTAGGGTTCCCAGCATGAAGCTGGAGCCGTACCCGACCGCACGCCGCGAAGACACCGTCGACACCCTGCACGGCACGCCCGTGCCAGATCCTTATCGATGGCTGGAGGATCCCGACAGTCCCGAGACGAAGGGGTGGCTGCTGGAGCAGGCCGAGCTGTTCAGCAGGGGCAGCGGGCCGCAGCGGTTCAAGAGCCGCATCGCCGAGCTGCTCAGGTCCGGCTCGGTCGGCGCGCCGGCGTGGCGCGGTGGCCGCCACTTCTTCAGCCGCCGCACGCCCGACCAGGAGCACGCCGTCTACTACGTCGTCGAGCCCGACGGGACCGAGCGGGCGCTGATCGACCCGATGGAGATCGACCCGTCGGGGTTGACCACGCTCGACGCCGTGCAGCCCGACAAGGAGGGGCGCCTGCTGGCGTACCAGATCTCCGTGGGCGGCAACGAGGAGTCGATCCTTTACGTCATGGACGTCACCACCGGCGAGCGCGTCGAGGGGCCGATCGACCGCTGCCGCTACTCCCCCATCGCGTGGCTGCCCGGCGGGGAGGCGTACTTCTACGTCCGCAGGCTGCCCAGCACCGAGGTCCCGGACAACGAGACGCAGTTCCACCGCCGCGTCTACCTGCACCAAGTCGGCACCTCCACCGAGGACGACGTGATGATCTTCGGCCAGGGTCTGAAGATGACCAACTACTACGGCGTCTCGGTCTCGCGTGACGGCCGCTGGCTGCAGGTCTCGGCGCACGAGGGCACCGCGCCGCGCAACGACCTCTGGGTGGCCGACCTGGCCGCGTCCCCGGCCGACCGGCCGGACCTGCGGGTCGTGCAGGAGGGCGTGGACGCGCAGGCGGGGCTGGTGTTCGGCCGCGACGGCAGGCTCTACGTCCACACCGACCGCGACGCGCCCAGGGCCCGGGTGTGCGTCACCGACCCGGCCGAGCCGGGCTTCGAGACCTGGCGCGACCTCATCCCCGAGGACCCCGAGGCGGTGCTGAACGACTTCGCGATCCTCGACGACCTGGAGCGCCCGGTCATCCTGGTGGGCTGGACCCGCCACGCGATCAGCGAGATCACCGTCCACGACCTGGAGACCGGCGAGCGCGTCGGCGAGGTGCCCACGCCCGGGCTCGGCTCCGTCGGAAGCCTCTCCGAGCGCCCCGAGGGCGGCTACGAGGCGTGGTTCGCCTACACCGACAACACCAGGCCGCCCTCCGTCCAGCGCTACGACGCCAGGACGGGCGAGACCACACTCTGGGCCGCCTCCCCGGGCGCGGTCGAGGTGCCCCCGGTGCGCACCTCGCAGGTCGTGTACCAGTCCAAGGACGGCACCGACGTCCGCATGCTGATCATCTCCCCCGCCGACGACACGCCCGGGCCGCGCCCCACCATCCTGTACGGCTACGGCGGCTTCGGCCTGTCGATGACCCCCGGCTACTCGGCGTCGATCCTGACCTGGGTCGAGGCCGGCGGGGTCTACGCCATCGCCAACCTGCGCGGCGGCGGCGAGGAGGGCGAGGAGTGGCACCGCGCGGGCATGCTCGGCAACAAGCAGAACGTGTTCGACGACTTCCACGCGGCGGCCGAACACCTCATCGCCACCGGCGTGACCACGCCCGAGCAGCTCGGCATCTCCGGCGGCTCCAACGGCGGCCTGCTGGTGGGCGCCGCGCTGACGCAGCGGCCCGAGCTGTACGCGGCCGTGGTCTGCTCGGCGCCGCTGCTCGACATGGTCAGGTACGAGCAGTTCGGGCTCGGCGCCACCTGGAACGTCGAGTACGGCACCGTCGAGGACCCCGAGCAGTTCGGCTGGCTGCTGGGCTACTCGCCCTACCACCACGTCCAGGAGTCGGTGAACTACCCCGCCACGCTCTTCACCGTCTTCCAGTCCGACACGCGCGTGCACCCGCTGCACGCGTGGAAGCTGTGCGCGGCGCTGCAGCACTCCTCGACCGGCGACCGCCCGGTGCTGCTGCGCAACGAGGCCGAGGTCGGGCACGGCGCCCGGTCGGTGAGCAGGTCCGTCGATCTGTCGGCCGACACGCTCACCTTCCTCGCCCGGCACACCGGTCTGTAGCCTCGAGGGCATGAGCGCGCTGGGGCCGGCCATGGTCGAGGCCGCCCCGGCGCCGGGCCGCAGCCCTGCGTGACGCCTGCCGCGAGCGCCGGGCGGCCTCAGCCGGGGGTCAGGGTGTCGGGGGCCGGGACGGGCAGCGGATGGGCGCCCTCGGGACGCAGCCCGTCGAAGATCATGCTCAGGTAGCGCCGCCAGAGCCCCGGAACCGCGTCGCCCAGCGGGGCCACCGCCTGGCAGGCGGCATTGATCAGCAGCACGACGTCGTGCCCCGTGACGTCGTGCCGTACGAACCCGTCGCGGCAGGCCCGGTCCGTGAGCGACCGGGCGACCGCCACCAGCCGATCGCTCGCGGCCCTGATCTGCGGATCCTCGCGCATGGCCGGGGTGAACGCCTGGCAGAACGAGCGCAGCTCGACCCCGGCGGCCATGAACTCCAGCAGCGCCGCCCCGGAGTCCGCCCCCTCGCGCAGCGCCTCTCCCCTGGCCACCAGCGACTCCAGCTGGTCGCTGAAGATCGCGGCCATGAGCTGCTCCTTGGTGGCGAAGTGCCGGAACACGGTGCCCTTGCCGATCCCAGCCCGCGCCGCGATGCGCGCGATCGAGACCTCCGTGCCGCGCTCCGCGAACTCGGCCGCCGCCGCGTCGAGCAGCAACCGCCTGTTACGCACCGCGTCCGCCCGCACATTCGCCACATCAGGACCCTACCGTAACCGGACCGCGCGGTCATATTATGCTCAACCTGACCGAGCGGTCCGTTTAGTTGGAGGTTCCCATGAAGGCACTGGTGGCGAGGGGCTACGGCGGGGTGGAGGTCCTGGAGGTGGCGGACGTACCCGTCCCGCTGCCGGGCCCCGGCCAGATCCAGGTCCGCGTCGCGGCGGCCGGGCTCAACCCCGCCGACGTCCGGCTCGTGAGCGGGGTGTTCAGAGAGATGGCCCCCCTGGAGTTCCCGCACGTCCTCGGCAGCGACTTCGCCGGGACGGTCACGGCCGTCGGGCCGGGCGTGGCCCGATTCTCCGCGGGTGATGAGATATTCGGACTCGGCCTGGCGCGGGCCGCCGGGAGCATGGCGAGCCTGACATCCTCGCCGCCGTCATTCACGACCGGCACGATGGCCGAGTACGCGATCTTCGACGCCGACACGCCCGCCCTCGCGCACCGGCCGGCCGATCTTCCCGTCGAGCACGCCGCCGCCCTGCCCATCGCCGCCCTGACCGCCCTTCCGCTGCTCCGCGCGGGGACCTTCGCGCCCGGCACGAAGGCGCTGGTCATCGGGGCGGCCGGCGGGGTGGGCGGAGCCGTCGTGCCGCTACTGGCGGACCGGGGCGTACACGTGATCGCCACCGCGATCCCGCCGGACGAGAGCTACGTACGCGGCCTGGGAGCCGCGGAGACGATCGACCACAGCTCCGCGGACACCGCCGCCGAGACCCTGCGCCGCCACCCCGGCGGCGTCGACGCCCTGGTCAACCTGGTGCTCCCCGGCCCGGCCCTGGCCGAGCCGGCACGGGTCGTCCGTCCGGGAGGGCCGCTGCTGACCGTCGCCTTCCCCAGCCCCGACCCGTCCACCGGCTTCAAGACCGTCTACACCCACGCCCGTCCCGGCGATCTGGACGAGGCGGCCGCCCTCGCGGTGAAAGGCACGCTGCCTTCCACCGTCAGCCGTCGCTACCCGCTGGCCGAGGCGGCGCGGGCGTACCGGGATCTGGTCCACGAGCACGTGCGGGGCAAGCTGGTGATCAGCGGGTAGCTAGCGCGGGAAGACGATCGTCTTGTGCCCGTCCAGCAGGACCCGCTGCTCGGCGTGCCACTTGACCGCTCTGGCCAGGGCCAGGCACTCCACGTCGCGGCCGATCGCCACGAGGTCCTCCGGAGAGTGGCTGTGGTTGACCCGGGCCACCTCCTGCTCGATGATCGGCCCCTCGTCCAGGTCGGAGGTCACGTAGTGGGCCGTGGCGCCGATCAGCTTGACGCCGCGGTTGTGGGCCTGGTGGTATGGCTTGGCGCCCTTGAACGACGGCAGGAACGAGTGGTGGATGTTGATCGCCCGCCCGGCCAGCTTCTCGCACAGCTCGCCCGAGAGCACCTGCATGTAGCGGGCCAGCACCACCAGGTCGGCCTGGTAGTGCTCCACCAGCGCCAGCACCTCGGACTCCTGCCTCGCCTTGGTCTCGGGGGTGACCGGCAGGTGGTGGTAGTCGATCCCGTTGGACTGGGTGAGCGGCCGCAGGTCGGGATGGTTGGAGACGACCGCGACGATCTCGATGTCCAGGGCCTTGGACCGGACGCGGTAGAGCAGGTCGTTCAGGCAGTGGTCGAACTTGCTGACCATGATCAGCACGCGCGGCTTCCTGGCCACGTCGCGCACCTTGAACTCCATGGCGAAGTCCGGCGCGAGCGTCGCGAAGGCGCCGTTGAGCTCGTCCTCGCCCAACGGCCCCGCGAACTGGACACGCATGAAGAAGCGCTGCCCGGCCCGGTCGCCGAACTGCTGGCTCTCGATGATGTTGCATCCGTGCCGGGCCAGCAGGCCGGAGACGGCGGCCACCACACCGGGCCGGTCGGGGCAGGACAGCGTCAGGATGTATTCGGCGGGGCTGGTCATGCCTTCACTCTCACGGGCGTGGGATCGGCGGTCACCGCAGGGCTGATCCTGGCCGGTGACCATCACAGAGAGTACCCGACACACGTTACGCGTCCGATCGTCCATCTTCCATGTGATCCCGGGTAGTTAAGGGGGAACGCGGATTCGGGAGGGGCAACCCCGGGTTGTCTCGCGGCTTGGGATGGAGCGCGCTCCTTGGACATCGCCGTACTGATCGTGGTCGCCGGCCTCTTCGCCGTCGTGTCCGGGGTCAACGACGGAGGCGCCCTCCTCGCCACCGGGCTGAAGCTGCCCTCGGTGCGCCCTGCCACCGGCATCCTCGTGCTCGTGGTGCTGACTGCTATGGTCCCGCTGGTCACGCATCAGGTGGCGGTGACGTTCACGACCAGGCTGGCCTCGTTCCACGCGCCGGGCGGCAGGATCGCGATGACCGTCGCGGTGATCTCGGCGCTGGCCGTGGTGACCGCGCTCAGCATGAAGGGCCTGCCGACCAGCCTCACGCTCGCCGTCGTGGGCGGGCTCACCGGCGCGGGGGTGGGCTGGGGGCTGCCGGTGTCGCCGGGCTCGGTGCTGCTGGTGCTGGCGTTCGGGGTGGCGGCGCCCTTCGTGGGCGGGCTGCTGGGCTGGGTGCTCGTCCGGGTGCTCCTGATCACGGTCACGGCCGGCGGGCTGCGGCGCTGGCACCAGGTGGGGTTCCTCCTGCAGAGCCTCGCCTACGCCGCCAACGACGGGCAGAAGATGCTGGCCGTGTTCATGATCATGTTCGGCTTCTCGGGCGCGCCGCTCCCGTACACGTCGCTGGTGGCCGTCCTCTTCGGGCTCGGCACCATGTACGGCCTCCCCAAGGCGGGCCGCACGCTGGGCCGCGAGCTCATCGCCTCCCGGCCTCCGCACGGGGTCGCGGCAGAGCTGGCCGCGGGCACGGCGGTGATCGCCTGCGCGGCCGTGGGCATGCCGGTGAGCATGACCCAGGCCATCGCCGGCGGGCTCATCGGCGCGGGCGTGGCACGGGGCGGCGGCCGCGTCCGCTGGTACGCCACCAGCAAGATCGTCGCGGCCTGGCTCCTGACACTGCCGGCCGGCGCCCTGCTGGGCGCGGGGCTGGCGGCGCTGGTGAAGGCGATCGCGAGGGTTGAACTCTCATGAAGGGACGGCGAACGTGAAGCACTCTTCGAGGGCGGCACCGCCCATGACGCGCCGCCCCGGCTCCGCGAAGGCGGCCGGATCATGAAGCGGCTGCGGCGGATCCGCAACCTCATGACCGGCCGCATGGACAGCGCGCTCACGGAGGCCCTGCTCGGCCAGCTCCGGGCCACCAAGGAAGGCGCGTGGCTGGCGATGGCCATGATCGGGGGCGAGGTGGGCAGGACGGGCGCGCACGAGCAGATGCGCTCGATCGAGCACGTCGGCGACGAGGAGCGCGCCTGCCTCGTCGAGGAGCTCAAAACGGCCCTGGTCACCCCGATCGACCCGGAGGACCTGTTCCGGCTGTCACGCGCCATCGACGACGTGCTGGACTCCTTGCGGGACTTCGTCCGCGAGTCCCACCTCTACCGGGTCCCCGACCAGATCCGCTTCACTCCCCTGCTCGACCAGGTCATCGTCGGCATCGAAGCGCTGGAGAACGCGGTCCGCGACCTCGCCTCCCGCCCCTCCGCCGTGGTCCAGGACGCGCTGGAGGCGAAGAAGGTGGGCGGGTCGATCCGGCGGATGTACCAGTACGAGATCTCGCGCATCTTCTCGGGCGAGGTGACCGCGGAGGCGCTGAAGAGGCGGGAGCTGGTACGCCGCCTCGAGATCGTCGGAGTCGCCATCGGCGATGCCGCGGACGCCATCGCCGACGGCGCCATGAAGCGCTAGCCCCGTTTTCCGCACGTGAGGTTGTTTGAAGATCGCCAGGTTGCTGTGGTGATCGTTATCGCGGTATGACCTGGCTGGTGAGACAGCGT
>NZ_JBSGFQ010000177.1:0-19332 GCF_053603495.1 Nonomuraea sp. NPDC004186
ACGACCCCAAGCCTTTCGTCTGGGCCAAGACCGCCGAAGAGATTCTCGACGCCCTCGCCTCATATTGTCGGCGAATTACTGACTCAGGACACTAGGGAGGGCTGAGCAGATCTGAACTGGGAACAAAGGGAACCCGCCTTGATACGCGGCCAGAGCCTTCCAGCCGGCCCTTCCCCGGACCTTCGCATGGGCCGGTGTTGACCATCGGGTCCAGGCCGGGGGCTAGGACGTCCGATCATGTGCCGGAACCGTGCCGAAGAGCAACCATCGAGCAACCAACGGCGCGCCTCGGTCTGTCCAGAGATAGGCGGAGGTCCTTCAAGAACCGAGAAACCCCAGCTCGGCGTGCCGAGCTGGGGTTTCTGTGCGGTGCGCCGCCAGGGACTCGAACCCCGGACCCGCTGATTAAGAGTCAGCTGCTCTAACCAACTGAGCTAGCGGCGCTTGCAGAGAGGAATATACCGGTGATCCGCATCCTGGTCGAATCGGTAGCAGGCGGGCCTGTCGGGCGGTCAAGGCTAGAATAAAGTTCGGCCTCCGGCTCCGGCAGACAGGATCATCGATGTTCGACTCTCCCGCCGAGGTGGCGGAGCGGCTCGCCGCCGTCGACTACCTCTCCGACGACGCCATCTCCACCTCGGTGTTCCTGGCCGCGGCGCTGGGCAAGCCGCTGCTGGTCGAAGGCCCCGCGGGCGTGGGGAAGACGCAGCTGGCCAAGGCCGTGGCCCTGGCGACCGGGGCCGAGCTGATCAGGCTGCAGTGTTACGAGGGGCTCGACGAGGCCAGGGCCCTGTACGAGTGGAACTACAAGAAGCAGCTGCTCAGGATCCAGGCCACCAGCGCGGACGACGACATCTTCTCCGAGGAGTTCCTGCTGGAGCGGCCGCTGCTGAAGGCGATCAGGGCCGCCGGCCCGACCGTGCTGCTCATCGACGAGACCGACAAGGCAGACGTCGAGGTCGAAGGGCTGCTGCTGGAGCTGCTGTCGGACTTCCAGATCACGATCCCGGAGCTGGGCACGATCGCCGCCACGCGCCGGCCGTACGTGGTGCTGACCTCCAACGCCACCCGCGAGCTGTCCGAGGCGCTCAAGCGGCGCTGCCTCTACCTGCACCTCGAATACCCCACGCCCGAGCGCGAGCGTGACATCGTGCTCAGCCAGGTGCCGGGCATCCGGGCCGACCTGGCCGAGCGGCTGGCCAGGACGGTGGCCACGCTGCGGGCGCTGGAGCTGAAGAAGGCGCCGTCGGTGGCCGAGACCGTCGACTGGGCCAACACGCTGCTGGCGCTCGGGCGGGACGACCTCGACGAGGCCACCGTGGCCGGGACGCTGGGCGTGGTGCTCAAGCACGCCTCCGACCAGGCGCGGGCGGTCAAGGAGCTGGGGTTGCCGGATGTCGCTGATCGATAGGCATGTCGGGTTCGTGCGGGCGCTGCGCGAGGCCGGGATCCCGGTGTCGGTGGCCGAGGGGCTGGACGCCGCGCACGCGCTGCGGGTGATCGAGCTCAGCGAGCGGGAGTCGCTGCGCGCCGCCTACGCGGCCACGCTGGTCAAGAAACCCGCGTACCGGCCGGGGTTCGACGTGCTGTTCGACCTGTGGTTCCCGGCCTCGACCTCCGGCATGCACACCGAGCGCGCCGAGCGGCCGATCGACCTGGAGACGGCGCCCGTCGACGAGCTGCGCGACCATCTCGCCCGGCTCCTGACCGGCGGCACCGACCAGGAGCTGCGCGAGTTCGCCCAGGCCATGGTGGGGCGCTTCGGCCACCAGCCGGCCGCCACCCCCGGGCGGCAGAACTGGTTCTCCTACAGCGTCATGCGCGCCCTCTCCCCCGAGACGCTGATGGCCCGCATCCTCCAGAACGTCCTGCAGGGCCAGGAGCGCGGCGGCCTGGCCGAGAAGAACGCCCGCAGGACGGTCTACGACAACACCCGGCGCTTCGAGGAGGCCGTGGCCACCGACGTGCGCCGCCGCATCGCCGAGGACTCGGGGATCGAGCGCATCGCCCGCTCCGCCGTCCGGCCCCCGCTCGACCAGATCGACTTCCTCCGCATCACCAAGGCGGATCTGGCCAGGCTGCGCCGCGAGGTCCATCCGCTGGCCAGACGCCTGGCCACCCGCCTGACGATCAAGCAGCGCAAGGGCAGGCGCGGCCGCCTCGACTTCCGCAGGACCGTGCGGGCCTCGCTGCAGAGCGGCGGCGTGCCGCTGACCACGCACTTCAGGCCGCCGCGGCCGCACAAGCCCGAGCTGGTCATCCTCTGCGACACCAGCGACTCGGTCTCGTCGTTCGCCCACTTCACGCTGCTGCTCACGTACGCGCTGAGGGAGCAGTTCACCAAGGTGCGGGCGTTCGGGTTCGTGGACACGGTGGACGAGATCACCCGGTTCTTCGTCCCCGGCGCCGACGTGGTCGAGGCCATGACCAGGCTGACGAACGAGGCCGACATGGTGCGCTTCGGGCGTACCAACTACGGGCACTCGCTGGAGCGCTTCGCCGAGCGGTACGGCGACGCCATCGGGCCCAGGACCTCACTGCTGATCCTGGGCGACGCCCGCTCCAACTACCAGCCGCCCGCCCTGGACGTGCTCAGGTCGCTCGTGGGCCGCTCGCGGCACGCGTACTGGCTCAACCCCGAGCCCGTGGCGCAGTGGGACACGGGAGACTCGGTCGCGAGCGAGTACGGAGCGGTCGTCCCCATGCACGAGTGCCGCAACGTCGCCCAGCTCACGGCCTTCATCGAGACGCTGGCCTGAAGCCTGAGGCCTCAGGCGCGGTGCAGCTCCCTGGCCGCGGTGCGGGTCAGCAGCTCGATCTGCTCGGCGTTGAGCGCGACGTGGTCGGCCGACTTGATCACCTTGGCCGCCAGCCGCGGCTTGAGCAGCGTCAGGCCCTCGGCGACCACGATGCCGCCCTTGGGCAGCAGCCCGCAGTGGACGGCGAGCAGGGGCGTGATCGTCACCGGGATGCGCGTCTCGCGGCTCAGCAGCTCGGCGAACGCCTCGGAGGCCTCCACCAGCGGCTTGGCCGTCTTGGTGCCGTACTTCTCGCCGAAGAACAGCCGGCCGGCGTAGCAGGCGATCTCGGTGTCGGGGCTCCAGGACTCGTTGTCGATGATCCACAAGCCGCCCGGGCCGATCACCAGGTGGTCGATCGACGCCTGGCCACGGATGGCGCGGCCGTCGAGCACGGTGTAGCCGAGGCGGCCGAGGGATCTGCGCAGCAGCTTCCCGGTGATCGCCTCACCCTTGCGCGCACCGCGCCACACGGCCGTCGCGTGGAAGGAACGCCAGTCGAGGAACCAGTCGCCCGCCGCCACCAGCCCGGCCAGGAGCAGGCCGAACAGCGGAGCGGCCCCGGACATGCCGAACCTCAGCGCGAGCGCTACCCCGATCACGAAGCCCACGGCAGCCTTGACATACCGGGACTTGCGCCGGTTGGACGCGTCCTCACGCCAGAACTTCTCGTACCACCACTGCGGAGAAGACCCTGTGTACTTCTCGTCTGGTTGCACATAGATAGAGCCACCGGGCACGGCAAACCCCCAATGTAGATGTGATGCAGGATCTGCCACGCCGAAGATCCCTCGCCAGTCAAGGGATACCCGCCCCTCAACCAAGGCGAGCCTAAGGTGACGTAATTAGTACCCGCAAGACCAGCAAATGACCTCAACCGACCAGTCGGTATGCTAAAGCAGGTGACAAAGGGGGACATGTGAAAGAGGAACCGGTCAGACAGCGACTGCTCGCCGAGGCGACCCGTCTGTTCGCCGAGCGCGGCTTCGAGAGCACCTCCGTCCAGGAGATCGTCGTGGCGGCCGGCGTCACCAAGGGCGCCATGTACCACTACTTCGACTCCAAGGACGACCTGCTGCACGAGATCTACGGCCGGGTGCTGCGCATGCAGATGGACCGGCTGACGCGGATCGCCGACGGTCCCGGCGACGTGCGGCAGCGCCTGTACCGGGCCGCGGCCGACGTCGTGGAGACCACGGCCGCGAACCTGGACGACTCCAAGATCTTCTTCAGGTCGATGCATCTGCTCGCGCCCGAAACGCAGAAGACTGTACGCGCCGAGCGCCGCCGCTACCACGAGCGCTTCCGCGGCCTCGTGGCCGAGGGCCAGCGCGAGGGCGTCTTCAGCGACCGGGTCCCGGCGGAGTTGGTCGTCGACTACTTCTTCGGCTCGGTGCACCACCTGGGCTCGTGGTTCCACGTGGACGGGCCGCTGACCGGCGCCCAGGTGGGCAGGCACTTCGCCGACCTGCTGCTCACCTCACTCGGGGCCGGGCACGTCGACGAGTGAGGCCAGCGCCGCGCGGTGGTCGCCGGGCGTGCCCAGCGCGATCTCCGCGGCTTTGGCGCGCTTGAGGTAGAGATGCACGGGATGCTCCCACGTCATCCCGATCCCGCCGTGGAGCTGCAGGGCCTCTTCGGCGGCGTGCACGGCCACGCCCGCGTTCCACGACTGGGCCACGGCCACGGAGAGCGCGGAGCCGTCGGTCGCGGCGCTCCGGGCGGCGGCCCTGGCCCGTACGACGTCCAGCCATAGGTCCGCCAGCCGGTGCTTGATCGCCTGGAAGGAGCCGATCGGCCGGGCGAACTGGTGGCGTTCCCTGACGTAGGCAAGCGTCGTGTCGAGGCACCATTCGGCCACCCCGAGCTGCTCGGACGCCAGCAGCCCGGCCCCGAACCTGAGCACCTCGGCCAGGTCGCACTCTCCCACGTCCCTGGCCTCGGTCCCGTCGAAGGTAACGGTCGCGACGGGCCTGGTCTGGTCGAGCGACGGCACGACCTGGACGAGCGCGTCCCCTTCCACGGCGTGCAGCCTGCCGCCGACGGGCACCAGCAGCACGTCGGCCACGTCGGCTCCGGCCACCCCGGTGACGGTCCCGGTCAGCCGCCCGTCCTCGAGCCGCACGTCCGCGCCCGCCCGGTACGGGGAGGCCGCGAACGGCACGACGAGGGCCGCGGTCTTCCTGCCCTCGGCCAGCTCCTCCAGCAAGGCGTCACCGGTTGGCAGCAGCGCGCGAGTGGCCAGCACCGAGCTGGTGAAGAACGGCACCGGCGCCACTCCCCTGCCCAGCTCCTCCAGCACGACGGCCGCCTCGCTGGCCGACGCCCCGGCGCCGCCGTACTGCTCGGGGATGAGCAGCCCGGCCACCCCGATCTCGCCCGCCAGCGTCTTCCACAGGTCCAGATCGTAGGGCTCGGACTCGATCCGCTTGAGGACGGCGGCGGGCGGGCAGCGGTCGGCGAGCAGCCCGCGCACCGCGGCCCGCAACTCCTCCTCGACCTCGGAGTACAGCAGCGTCACCGGGTCGCTCACCACTCCCTCGCCGGGTTCGCTTCGTGTCGTCATCGCGGCAGGTCCTTCCAGGGCACGTCCTTGTCGACGCGGGGCTCTGAGGGCAGGCCGAGCACCCGCTCGGAGATGATGTTGCGCAGGATCTCGGACGTGCCGCCCTCGATCGAGTTGCCCTTGGCCCGCAGGTAGCGGTAGCCGGGGCCGCGGCCGTAGAAGTCGACGTCCTCGGAGCGGCGGAACGTCCAGTCGTCGTAGCCCAGGTCCCGCCCGAACTCCACCTCGAAGCCGGACAGCGCCTGGTTGAGCTTGGCGAACGACAGCTTCATGCCGGACCCCTCGGGCCCCGGCTGGCCGGCGGCGAGCTGCTCGCGCAGGCGTGCCCCGGACAGGCGGGTGACCTCCGACTCCACCCAGAGCGACAGCAGCCGCTGGTGCAGGTCGTGGGTGCGCAGCTCGGGATGGGCACGCCAGGAGTCGACCACGACGCCGACCATGCCGCCGCCGCGCCGCACGGGGGCGCCGCCGATGGCGACGCGCTCGTTCATCAGCGTGGTCTGCGCGACCCGCCAGCCGTCGCCGACCTCGCCGAGCCGCAGCTCGTCGGGGAGCCGCACGCCGGTCAGGAACACCTCGTTGAACTCGGCCTCACCGGTGACCTGCCGCAGCGGCCGCACCTCGACGCCCGGCGCGTGCATGTCGCAGATGAAGTACGTCATGCCGCGGTGTTTCGGCACGTCCGGGTCGGTACGGGTGACGAGGATGGCCCACCTGGAGTGATGGGCGCCGGACGTCCACACCTTCTGGCCATCGACGACCCATTCGTCCCCGTCCCTGACGGCGCGGGTCGCGAGCGTGGCCAGGTCGGATCCCGCGCCGGGCTCGCTGAAGAGCTGGCACCAGATCTCCTCGCCGGTCCACAGCGGCCGGAGGAAGCGGCGTTTCTGCTCCTCCGTCCCGAACGCCAGGACCGTCGGGGCCGCCATCCCGAGCCCGATGCCCTGGACGCCGACGTTGAGCTGCGGCGTGCCGGCCAGCTCCCGCTCCACGACCAGTTGCAGCTCCCGCGACGCACCCAGCCCGCCGAGCCCTTCGGGGAACCACACCCAGGCCAGCCCCGCGTCGAACCTCGCCCGCAGGAACTCCAGCCGGTCCCCGTCCGGGTCGTGCTCCGCGAGGAACGCCGCGACCCGCTCCTTGATCTCCGCCTCGTTCACATGTACCTCTTCAGCTCGCGATAGGCCAGGGACCGCTTGTGCACCTCGTCGGGGCCGTCCGCCAGGCGCAGCGAGCGGGCGCCCGCCCAGAGCCCCGCCAGGGGGAAGTCCTGCGAGACGCCGCCCGCGCCGTGCACCTGGACGGCCTTGTCCAGGATCCACTCCACGGCGATCGGCGTGGAGATCTTGATGGCCTGGATCTCGGTGTGCGCGCCCTGGTTGCCCACCGTGTCCATGAGCCAGGCGGTCTTGAGCACGAGCAGGCGCAGCTGCTCGATCCTGATCCGCGACTCGGCGATCCACTCCTGGACCACGCCCTGCTGGGCGATGGGCTTGCCGAACGTCGTCCGGGCCAGGGCCCGCCGGCACATCAGCTCCACGGCGCGCTCGGCCATGCCGATCAGGCGCATGCAGTGGTGGATGCGGCCGGGGCCGAGCCGGGCCTGGGCGATGGCGAAGCCGCCGCCCTCCTCGCCGATCAGGTTCTCCACGGGCACGCGTACGTCCTCGAACACGATCTCGGCGTGGCCGCCGTGGTCGGCGTCGGTGTAGCCGAAGACATGCATGCCGCGCTTGATGTGCAGCCCGGGTGTGTCACGGGGCACCAGGATCATGCTCTGCTGGCGGTGCTTGGGCGCGTCCGGGTTCGTCTTGCCCATGACGATGAAGATCTTGCAGTTGGGGTTCATCGCGCCGGAGATGAACCACTTCCGGCCGTTGATGACGTACTCGCCGCCATCCCGGACGATGGACGTGGCGATGTTCGTGGCGTCCGAGGAGGCCACGTCGGGCTCCGTCATCGCGAACGCGGAGCGGATCTCCCCGTCGAGCAGCGGCCGCAGCCACTCCTTGCGCTGCCACTCGCTGCCGAACATGGAAAGGACCTCCATGTTCCCGGTGTCGGGCGCGGCGCAGTTGGTGGCCGTCGGGGCGATGGTGGGACTCCGGCCCATGATCTCCGCCAGCGGCGCGTACTGGAGGTTCGTCAGGCCGGCGCCGTGCTCGCCCGGGAGGAACAGGTTCCACAGGCCGCGCTTCCTGGCCTCGTCCTTCAGGTCCTCCATGAGGGGCGGCGGGCTCCAGCCGCTGGCCGCCGCCTGCTCCTCGAAGGGGGCCTCGGCGGGGTAGACGCATTCCTCCATGAATCGCAGCAGTCGTTCGCGCAGGTCCTCGGTGACGCTGTCAAAGGCGAAGTCCATGCCTGCGAGCCTACCGACCGGCCGGTATGAGTGTCGACAGGTGGTTCCCCACAAAAAGGTGCAGGTGGCCATAATCGGGACTTCACAGGCGCCCCTAGAGTTGCCTGCCATGACCGCGAAGCTGCCTGCCCCCGTGGTGCTCGAGAACGGCGTCGTCCGGCTCGAACCGCTCACCCTCGACCACGTTCCCGACCTGTTCGCCGCCTCCGGCGCCGACGAGGAGGTCTGGCGCTGGCTGCCCGCGCCCGCGCCGCGGTCCGAGGAGGAGCTGGGGAAGGTCGCCCTCGGGCTGATGACCGACGACAACCACGTCCCCTTCGCGGTGGTGCTCAAGGAGAGCGGGCGGGCCGTGGGCTGGACCACGTACGCCGACGTGCCGGGCTTCGACGCCAGCATCGAGATCGGCTGGACGTGGTACGGCCGGTCGGTGTGGCGCACAGCGGTGAACACCGGCTGCAAGGTCCTGCTCATCGACCACGCCTTCGCGTTCGGCTACAACCGCGTCCTGCTCAAGACCGACCACCTCAACCTCCGGTCGCAGAACGCCATCAAGCGCATCGGCGGGGTGCACGAGGGAACGCTGCGGCGGCATCGCAAGCGGCCGGACGGCACCTGGCGCGACACGGTCTATTTCGGCATCCTCGAAGAGGAGTGGCCGCAGCACCGGGCCCGCTTGGACCGTTAAGGGGTGTATGACTGATCGGCTGGGAGGCTACTGGCTCGGCGCCCGGCTCGACGGCGGCGGGCACGTCATCGTCCGCGAGGCCTACGACGAGTCGGGCACGCGGCATGCGCTGGGAGTGCCCTGCCTGCCGGACGCCGAGGCCCGCGCCAGGCTCGCCACCGCCGCCTCGGCGGCCGGGCGCGTGCGGTCGCTGTCGGTCGCCGGGCTGACGGAGGCCTGCCTGGACGGCGAGCCACCCTACCTGGTCGGCGAGTACATCCCCGGCCCCACCCTGCGGCAGGTCGTGGACCGGCACGGCCCGTACACGGGCGACGCCCTCTACCGCCTGGCCACCGCCGTGGCCACCGCGCTGGCCGCGGCCCACGAGGCGGGCGCGGTGCACGGGTCCCTCACCCCCGACAAGGTCATCCTGGGCACCGAGGGACCGCGCCTGGTCGGCCTGGGCTGGTGTCTCCCCCGGGAGCCGGCGGTGCCGGCCGCGGACGTGCACGCCTGGGGGCGGCTGCTGATCTTCGCCGCCTACGGCCCGGACGAGCGATCAGGCCACGGCGAGCGGCTGGACCGCCCGTTACGCGGGCTGGTGGCCGCCGCCCTGCAGCGAGATCCCGAACGCCGCCCGAGCGCCCACCAGCTCCTCCTCTCCCTCCTCGACGCCCCGCAATCCCAGCAGGGCCGCCTGCTGCCCCCCGAGCCCGTCTCCGACCCGCCGCTGGGCGTCCGCGCCGAGACCGTGTACGCGCGACTCAGCCCGGCCGAGCAGGACCTGGTGCCGGACGTCTTCCTCCGCTTGGTGGACCTGGACTCCGACGGCTCCGACATCATCGTCACCGCCTCCAGAACCGACCTGGTCGCCGGCCGCGCCACCGACGAGGTGACCTCGATCGACGGGGTGCTGGAGGCGTACGGCAAGGCCGGCCTCCTCACCGAGGGTGACGGCTCGCCGGCGATCACGTACGCGGCGCTCCTGCGAGCCTGGCCGCGGCTGCACGAATGGCTGGACGGCGAGCGCGACGGACTGGCCGTGCACAGGGAGCTGGCGCGGGCGGCCCGGCGGTGGGAAGCGGGCGGGCGGCGGGAGGCGGCGCTGTTCCGTGGGGAGCCGCTGGACAGGGCACTGGCGTGGGCGGCCAGCGGCCGGAGGCGGGTGACGCTGAGCGCCGGCGAGCAGACGTTCCTGGACGCGGGGCTCGCCAGGGTACGCCGGAGGTCGCGCAGGCGGTGGACGGTCATGGCGGGGCTGCTGTCGGTGGTGGTGCTGCTCGCCCTGTGGCAGCGGGGCGCCGCCGACGGACGCCTGGACCAGGCGATGGCGAAGGTGGCGGCCTCCCGGGCGGAGGCGCTGCGGCTGGCGGACCCGGTGACGGCCCGCAAGCTCAGCCTGGCCGCGTGGCGCCTGGCCCCGATCCCCGAGGCGCGCCGGGCGTTGACGTCGGCGGATCCGGCGGTGGACGTGTTCGCCGACCCGTACGCGGGCCCTCGCTCCCTCCACGCCATCAGCGACGACGGCTCCCGCCTCGCCGCACTCGACGAGGGAACCCTGCGGGTGTACGACATCCCCTCCCGCCGCCTGCTCGCTCGAACGGCGGGCCCGGTCCAGACCGTACGCGCCATGGCCTGGTCCCCCGACGGCCACACGCTGGCCCTCGTCGGCGTCGACCGCTCGTACCTCTGGGACACCACGTCCGGCGACGGCGTCGGCCCACCCTTCGGCCGCGGCCTCGGCGCACCCGGGGAACAGTCGGCATGGTTCAGCCCGGGCGGCGGCCTGCTGTTCGCGGCGGCCCGGCTGTCGGGCGAGCGCTGGGCGTGGGACCTGAGGGCGCGGCGGGCCGCGTTCGTGGGCGAGTACGCGGTGGTCGGCCCCGGGGATGGGGTGGCGCTGGTCTTCGCCGGCAATCGTTCGGAGCTCCGCCGCCCGCCCCGGGTCTCCCGCGCACCGTGGCTGGACCGGATGCCGTGGGAGTACACGACGTTCGCCCCGGACGGCGAGCGGGTGGCGATCGCCGAGGAGAGCGGGATCCAGATCTACGGCCTCGACGGAGTGCCCACCCGGTCCACCCGGCTGCGCCCCTCGCCGGGCCACCTGCGGTTCAGCCCGGACGGGCGGCTGCTCATCAGCACGGACAGCGATCGGGTACGGGTCTGGCGGCTCGATGACGGCACCGGCACGCCGGTGGCCGACAGGGCGGTGCCCACGGCCGGCGTCGACCGGGCGGCCCAGGCCACGATCACCGGGGACGGACGGCGGCTGCGGGTTCTGGCCGGACACGGAATCGTGCTGACCATCGATCTGGCACCTGAGCCCGTGCCCCGGGATCACGCCGCGTACATCTGCTCCCGGTACGGCGCGCTCTCCCCGCAGGAGTGGTCGCGGCACCTGCCCGAACTACCGCACCGCGACACCTGCTGACCACCGGCGAAGGGTCAGCCGGCCTGGGAGGTCGCGGACACCGGCTCGGGGGCCGGCTGGGGCTGCGTGGGGGTGGCGTGGGAGTGGTCGGGGGCGAGGCGGCCGAGGGTGATCGTGCCGCCGATGGTGAGCGCGCTGGCCAGGATGGCGGGGATCGCGGTGGAGGGGTTGGTCGGCAGGGGCTCGCCGAGGAGGATCACGCCGGCGAGGACCGAGGTGATGGGGTCGATGACCTGTACGCCGGCGTACGCGATGCCGAAGTAGCCGACCGCGTACGAGCGCTGCAACAGCACCACCGCGCAGACCAGCAGCACGGGCACGGCGAGCGTGAACCAGTGCACCAGCCGGCCCCAGTCCCCCTCCATGCCGCCCCCGACGACCCGGACGAACGTGGACACGCTCGCCGTCACCACGCCCGCGCCCACGGACAGCAGTAACGCCCTGCTCGGCCCGTGCACCCGGGCCGCGATCAGCTGCGTCACCAGGACGATCACGCCGATCACGGCCAGGAACACGAGCGCGGCGCCGTCACTCAGTCTCGGCGTCACGTTGTGGTGCGGCACCAGGAGCATGAGCCAGAGCAGACCCACCGCCACCGCGATCGAGCCGAAGATCTCCGCGCGGTACGGCTTGCGCCCGTACATGAACGCGGCCAGCGGCACGGCGAACACCAGCGTGGCGACGCTGATCGGCTGGACGGCCACCAGCGGGGCGAAACTCAGCGCCACGGCGTGCAGGCAGGCGCCGGTGAGACCGATCGCGCCGCCGATCAACCAGCGGGGGCGCCGGACCAGCTTGAGCGAGGCGCCCCCGGCGACGGCCTCGTACTGTTGCAGGGCCGCGCCGAGTGCGTATCCAAGCGCTCCTGCCAGGGCGATGATCAGGCCGACCCAGGTCATGGGCGCCCGCGCAGGGGCATGGATCCTTCCAAGAGCATTCCTCTAGCTTATGAGGGAAGCAAAGCTGGCGAATCATACTTTTGGTGGATCGTTCGGGCGGAGCTGATCCCGGCCAGGACACATGTGTGACCGGCTGGGAAGAGGTCAGGAGCGGTCGGGGCAGACGCAGAACAGGTGGCCTGCGGGGTCCTGGAGGACGATCCAGCCGACGCCGTCCTCCGTGATCCCCGGCTGGAACTCAGGCTTCGTGGCCCCCAGGGCGACGTACTCCTCCGCCGCCTTCTCCACGTCCGGCACCCGGAAGTCCAGGTGGAACTGCTTGTCCGGGCTCGGCCAGGTCACCGGCTTGCGGTCGGGGATCCGGCCGAAGTAGATGCTGGTGGTGCCGTTCCCCACGGCCGCGTACTCGTCCTCCGCGTACTGGATCTCCCACCCCGTGATCTCGTGGTAGAACTCGGCCAGCTTCTTGGGCTCCGCGCAGTCGAGGGTAACGGCCAGGAGCTTTGCTTTCGTCGTCATGACTCCATGGTTCCAGCCGTACCTGTCACCTTCTGTCAGGTACGGCTAGCCGCGGCGGGTGGCGGCCGTCACACGCTTGAGGATGCGGTCCCACTCCGTGCCGAACGGGTTGTCCTGCACCAGGTACGTCCAGGTGGCCGTCGGCCGCTTCAGGTCCGGCTCGGGCGCCTCGAAGGACTCCAGCGAGCGCCGCTCCACCTCCGCCAGCAGCGACTTGTACTCGGCCACCGCCTCCCGGTGGAACTCGTCGACCGGGCTCATCCGGCCCAGCGCGCGCAGGTGGATGCCCTCGCGCAGGTCCGTCAGGAACGCCAGATGCTCGGTCCAGCAGCGGTCGATGGCGTGCAGGACGATCTGGCGGGCGGTCTCGTCCCTGGAGTCCTCCGGCAGGGCCTCCCAGCGTTCGGGATCGGCCGTGGACAGGGCCTTGGAGGCGGAGTCGCCGTGCAGGACCTTGTCGCGCCACTCCAGGATGAGCTCGCGCTGGTGCTCCAGGAGGCGGGTGTAACGCCACGTGTTGCGGTGGATCTCCAGGTTGACGCCCTCGGCGACGCGCTGGGCATGGCCGACGAGGTACGCGCCGCGCCGGTGGCGGACGATGCCGTCGGCGTCGGCGGCGGGCGGGCGCTCGTCGGGGACGAACTGGGTGATCAGGTCGTCCTGCGTGCTGACGAAGAAGACCGAGCCGCCCGGGTCGCCCTGGCGGCCGGCTCGCCCGCGGAGCTGGTCGTCGAGGCGGCTGCTGGCGTGGCGGCCCGAGCCGATCACGTACAGGCCGCCCAGCTCGGCGACGCCGTCCCCGAGGCGGATGTCGGTGCCGCGCCCGGCCATCTGGGTGGAGACGGTGATGGCGTCGCGCTCCCCCGCCCTGGCGATGATCGCGGCCTCTTCGGCATCGTTCTTGGCGTTGAGGACGACCGGCTCCATGCCGCGGCGCTGGAGGAGCTTGGCGAGGTTCTCCGATTCGGCGACGTCGAGCGTGCCGATGAGGATCGGCCGGCCGGTGGCGTGGATCTCCTGGATCTCCTCGACCAGGGCGGCGTCCTTGTCGGGGACGGTCGGGTAGATGCGGTCCGGTTCGTCCTCGCGCACGCAGGGCCGGTTGGGCGGGATGACCGCGACCTTGAGGCCGTAGAACTCGCCGAGCTGCTCGCTGACCGCCACCGCCGTGCCCGTCATGCCGCAGATCTCCGGATAGCGGCGGATCAGGCCCTGAACGGTGATCGAGTCGAGGATCTCGCCCTTCTCGCTCGGCGGCAGCGCCTCCTTGGCCTCCACGGCCGCCTGGAGGCCGTCGGGCCAGCGCTGGAGCAGCGCCACCCGGCCGCGCGAGGGGTTGATCAGCTGGACCTTGCCGTCGCGCACGATGTAGTCGACGTCGCGGGCCAGCAGCGCGTGGGCGTGCAGGGCCAGGTTGAGCTCGATGAGCGTGCCGGGCTCGTGCTCGTCGTAGAGCTCGACGCCGAGGAGGTTCTCGACGCTGTCGGCGCCCTTGGGGGTGAGGTAGACGTTGCGGGCCTGCTCGTCGATCTCGTAGTGGTAGCCGCGTACGAGCTGCCTGACCAGCGCCGCCATCTCCGGCACCGCGCTGCCGGGGTCGGTGGACCCGGCCATCACGAGCGGCACGCGGGCCTCGTCGACCAGCACGGAGTCGGCCTCGTCGATCAGGGCCACCTCGGGCGCGGGCACGATGATCTCGCCGGCCACCGTGCGGAGGCGGTCGCGCAGCACGTCGAACCCGATCTCGCTGACGGGCCCGTACGTGACGTCCTTCGCGTACGCCTCGCGCCGCTCCTCCGGCGTGGAGTTCTGGCCGATCCAGCCCACGGTGACGCCGAGCGCCTCGTAGAACGGGCCCATCCACTCGGCGTCGCGCCTGGCCAGATAGTCGTTCACCGAGATCACGTGGACATGCTTGCCCTGCAACGCGTAGCCGGCCGCCGCCATGGCGCCGGACAACGTCTTGCCCTCACCGGTGGCCATCTCGGCGACCTTCCCGTCGAGGAGGGCCAAGGTGCCGAGCAACTGCACGTCGTACGGCCGCAGGCCCAGCGTCCTGTCGGCGGCCTCGCGTGCGATGGCGCAGAACTCGGCCAGATCGTCCATCTTCGGCTCGGGCAGCTCATCGAGCTTGCGCAACCGATCGGCGCGGCCCTCCGCCGCCTTGACGATCTTCTCATAGGGGGTCAGGGGCACCCCTCCTGGACGATCCAAGAGGTTCCTGATGATTCCCTTTATTGAGGCCACAGTTCCTCCAACGCACGCTTCGCCGACACCGTTCCCTCTTACAAGGGAGGGGAGCGGAGCGACGTTACGGCAAGCGCCGCCGTACCGGACATTAGCTCATCCGGGACGCTGCGCCGCCACATCGCTCATGTCCGAGTCACCCGGATTCAGCCCGTACGGCGAGAACTGTGACGGCGGCCAGCAGCAGCACGCACCCCGACCAGGCAAGAGGGGTGAGCCGCTCCCCGAACAGCACCACGCCGAGCACCGCCGCGCCCACGGCCTCCCCGAGGGTGATGATCGACACCGTGGTGGCGCGCAGCGCGGTCAGGGCTCGGAAGAACAGGCCGTACGCGAGCGCCGTCGGCACCGCGCCCAGGTAGAGCAGCAGCGCCACGGACGGCAGGCTCACGTTCGGCACGACCCCCTCCACCAGCGCGAACGGCGCCAGGCAGGCCGCCCCGACCACGAACCCGCCGATCGCCACACCCTGCGGATCGTCGCCCCCGTGCCTCCGGGACAGGATCGTGACCCCGGCGTACCCGGCGGCCGAGAGCAGGGCGAGGCCGATGCCCGCGATGGAGGACGTGCGGGCCTGCAGCGCGGTCTCCCCGGTGAGGAGGACGAGCCCGATCAGGGCGGTGGCGAGGGCGGTGAGCGCCACGCGGCCGAGCGGCTCGCGGAGGAGGAAGCGGCTGCCCAGGGCGGTGAAGACGGGGGTGGCGCCCATCGTCACCACGGTCGCGATCGCCACGCCGGAGTGGGCGATCGCGGCGAAGTACGCGGTCTGGTAGACGGCCATCCCGGCGCCGATCAGCAGGATCCGGCCGTCGACCACGACGGGGCGGCGGGTGAGGAGGAGCAGGAAGGCGGCGCCGAGGAGGTAGCGCCAGAGGGAGACGCCGACGGCGCCGAGGCCGCCGGACTCGAAGAGCAGCGAACCGGCGGCGCCGCCCGTGCCCCAGGCGGTCGCGGCCACGGACACGTAAAGGGCGCCCCGCCGGGCGGAGACATGGGTCATGACAGGAGTGCTCCGGATGGAGTGGTCGGAATGGGCCCGGTGTGCGGGCAGCAACCACCCCCGGATCGGTCAGACCCGGAATCTCAGGGAATGCCGCCCGCTAGAGGGCGGGCGGCGGGGAGCAGATCAAGCGTCGGTGCACTCGTTCACCCTAGCGCGGCGCGGCGGAGGCTAGGGTTTGCGGGCCACGCCGCCCAGCAGGAGCTGTTCCCAGGTGGCCAGCGGGCCGGGCAGGCGCTCGTCCGGATGCCATTCGGGAAAGTGCACCACCCCGGGCTCCACCAGCGCCAGCCCGTCGAAGTACGCGGCGATGGAGTCCCGGTCGCGGAAGTACCCGGTGCCCATGGTGACGTGGAGCATGGCCTCCAGCGCCTGGGCCTTGGGGTTGTCCGAGGCCATCATGTTGGAGGCGGCCAGGTAGCTGCCCTTCGGCAGCGCGGACATGTACCGCCGGACCAGCCCGTGCGGGTCGTCCTGGTCCGGCAGCAGGTGCAGCAGGCCGATGATGAGAATCGCCGTGGGCTGGGCCGGGTCGATCAGGCGGCGCAGCGAGGGGTGGCCGAGCACGGCGTCCACGTCGCGGACGTCGGCGGTGATGGCGTCGGCGTACGGATTGCCGTTCAGGATGGCGCGGGCGTGCGGCTCGACCATGGGGTCGTTGTCGACGTACACCACCCTGGCCCTGGGGTCGGCGAACTGGGCCACCTCATGCGTGTTCTCCACCGTGGGCAGCCCGGCGCCCAGGTCGATGATCTGCCTGATCCCGGCCTCGCGGACGAGGAAGTCCACGACCCTGCCGATGAAGGCGCGGTTGCACCAGACGAGGTTCACCACCTCGGGCACCGTGTCCTTCAGCTTGCGGGCCACCGAGCGGTCGGCGGCGAAGTTCTCCATGCCGCCGAGCAGCGCGTCGTGTACCCGGGCCACGCTGGGCCGCGTCGGGTCGACCCCGGGTGGAGCCCACTCGTACTCTCCGCTGAGACTCAACCCCGCCCCCTTTGCGTGCTTTGACCGGGATCGTAGTCGCACTTGGGGGCTTAACGGGAAGAACGCATCAGATTGTGGGACGCCCCGCGACGAACACGCCCAGTGACGGAACGGCCGGCCGGCCGGACAGCAGGCGCTTGAACGCCGGTGCCAGCGGCCGCTCCACGAACCTGTGCACCAGGTACGCGGCCCCGCACATGACCGCGACGAGCGCGACCAGCAGCACGTACTTGTTCACCGCGTCCCCCACCCGGTTGAACACGATGAACCCGATGTGCCCGTGCAGCAGGTAGAGCGGGTACGTGAGCGCGCCGGCCGTCACCAGCCACGGCCTGGCCAGCAGGCGGGTGGCCCGCAACGCCACGAGCGTCATGACGAGGAAGACGAGCACGACCACGGCGGTGATCACCGTGTGTGAGTACGACACCGCGTACCGCGAGCCGACGGCGTCGGCGTACCCGATGGCCCGGTAGACCGCGTTGCCCAGGCAGATCGGCACCAGCAGCGCGATCTGGAGGTTCAGCCCGAACTTGTAGAGCATGAACAGGGCCATCCCGGCGATGAAGTAGTGGGAGAACTCCGACTGCACGACCAGGTCGGCGAACCCGGGCAGCAGCCCCGTCTCCACCGCGAACGTCAGCCCCAGCCAGCCCCACAGCCCCGCCATGACCCGGCCGCGCGTCATCCCGATCCAGGTCAGGGCCAGGATGAGGAAGTAGAAGCGCATCTCGGCCCAGAGGGTCCAGTAGACGACGTCCACGTTCGCGATGTCCGGCACCGCCTGGAACATCGTCAGGTTCGCCAGCACCTGCGGCAGCGTCACCTGGAACAGCCCCTGCCCCAGCGTCACGGTGACCACGGCGGTGACCGCGATGCCCACCCAGTACGCGGGGTAGAGCCGCACGGCCCGCGACACCGCGAACGAGCGCGGGCTCCTGCCCCACGCGCTCATCAGCACCACGAACCCGCTGATCAGGAAGAACAGGTCCACGCCCAGGTAGCCGTACTTGGACCAGGAGCTCTCGGCGGCGAAGGCCACCGGGCTGTTGCCGCCGGCCCAGCCGGAGAACGTGTAGTGGAAGAGCACGACGCAGAGCGCCGCCAGCAGCCGGAGGCCGTCGATCTCGTAGAGCCGGTCTGAGCTGGTTCGCATGGGTTCCACCCCCTCCTGTTCATGGAGAGGGTGCGCCCGGCCGCTTGCCGCTCGCCTGCATGCAAGTGCTTTGCAAGACGTTTACGCGGCCGTGGCCGGGTAGCAGGAGGCGTGCCCGAGAAGGACGGAAGAAGAGAGGGAGAGAGCCCCATGGAGCTCTGGAACTATCGCGCTGACGTCTACGACCGCGGCCAGCCCCTGGATCTCGTTGGATACCACGTCCAGGCGACCGATGGAAAGATCGGGTCCGTCGACGAGGCGACGTACGAGGTCGGCGAGAGCTACATCATCGTCGACACCGGCCCCTGGATCTTCGGTAAGAAGGTCATGCTCCCGGCACAGGTCGTCACGAGCATCGACCCTCAGGAGCGCAACGTGTACGTGGCGCGCACCAAGGCCGAGATCAAGGACGCGCCCGAGTTCGACGAGGGCACGTTCAAGGAACCCGAGTACCGGACGCGGCTAGGCGACTACTACGGCCGGCTCGTGTAACCGACATGCCGCAACAGAAGGGCCGCGCCCCAGGGGCGCGGCCCTTCGCGGCGTTTCACGGCCACTTCGGGTCGCCCTTCGGCTCGATCGGGCCCTTCAGCACGTCCAGCCGCTCCAGGAGCGTGATGAACGTCATCGCGTACGGCGAGTCCTGGAGCACGGCGGCCACGCGCGGCCAGTCGACCTGCTCGCGCAGCGCGCGCACCTGGGCCAGCAGCGCCCCGTAGTCGCAGGCGTGCTCCGACAGCGGGAGCAGCCACGAGATGACCAGGTCGGTGGCCTCCAGCACGGGCACGATCACGGCGGACGCCTTCAGCGGCTCGGCCCGGTCCAGCAGCTCGTCGGTGATCGGCTGGTCGGACACCCGGAAGATCAGGTCCACCAGCCGCCCCTCGTCGTACGCCTTGACCAGCCAGTCCTCCGGCGGCTTGGCCGTCTGGAAGCCGATCCCGCGCAGCGCCTCCAGCGCGGTCGGCACGTCGTGCTCGGTCAGCATGAAGTCGACGTCGTGCAGCGACGGTGCGGCGCCTCTCGCGTAAGCCGCGCATCCGCCGGCCAGCGCGAATTTCACCCCGGCGTCCTTCAGCCCCGAGCTGGCACGCTTGAGCGTGTCGAGGATGGCGTCGGTGACAGCGTGACCGTGGCTCGTCATGTTTTCGGGCTACCCAAACGATCGTCAACTAGGCGTTGGATGCCGGGGTCTCTTGCCCATTAATGAGGGAAAAAACATGTTATGCGAACCCCCCTTAGGGCAGTGGCAGACCCATGGCTACTTTGCTCTGGATCATCGCGGTAATACTCGTCATCTCCGGGATCTACGTGATCCTGGCCAGGCGCGACCTCCTCTGGGGGATCGTGCTCATCGTCCTCGGATTCCTGGTCGGACCTGGCGGAGTCAGCATCTTCAACGTATAAGTTCCGCGCTCCCGGCTGCGGCACCGCGGGCGCTCCGAAGCCATACTCGACGAGGCCACGGCCCGGCTGGCGACCGAGCTCGACATCCGCCCAGGCCGTCCACGCCTCGGCCCTCGACTTCCGTATCCTGGGCGGCCGACCGCCACTCCAGGACCGTGTCCGGGCATCCCGCCGGCGGGGTGCCCGGGCCACGTTGAGCGACCCGAAGGAGCGCACCAGGGATCACCAACCCGTCCTCATGCACGACGCCACGCTGGATCGCACCACGAACGGCAGCGGTCTGGTGGCCACCTCGTCCATGG
>NZ_JBSGFQ010000178.1:0-18954 GCF_053603495.1 Nonomuraea sp. NPDC004186
GCCCGGTGGGGTCACCGCACCCCGCCGGGCAAACGGCCGTCGGGGCGGAGGTTCGTGACCGCCCATCTTTCGAAGCCTCAAGGGGTGCGGGCGGTGGCCGGGCCTGTCGTTACGGGCATCTTCAGTCTGAATGCACTGTCGCGGACTGCTCGCGGAATTGGCGTGGCGGCAGGCCGTAGGCGTTGCGGAAGGCCTGGCTGAAATGCGCGGCGTTGGTGAATCCCCATCGGGCTGCGATCGCGTTGATCGGGCGGGTGGCCAGCTGGGGGTCGGCGAGATCGCGCCGGCATTGTTCCAGGCGGCGTTCACGGATCCAGCCGGCGACCGTGTGTCCCTCCTGCTGGAACAGTTTGTGCAGGTAGCGCAGGGAAATGTGGTGGGCGGCGGCGATCGCGTCCGGGTTCAGATGGGGGTCGCCAAGGTGGTCCCGGATGAAGGCGTGGATCTGGGCCATCATCGCGCGCCGCCGGTTGTGGGGTGGCACCCCGTTCTCGGCGTCGAGCACGTTCGCCAGCACCAGGGTCAGCACATCGAGGGTGAGGGTGGACAGCCGGGAGGTCTCCACCGGACTGAGGTCGGGCATGTGCCGGGCGAGTTGCAGCAGGAACTGTGACGACAGCGCACCGATGGCCTGGGTGCCGGGGATGCGCATGGCACTGAGGCGCCGCAGGTCCTGGGAGGGCAACGGCAGCAGCGAGCGGTGGAAGTGCAGGATCATCACCCGGCTCACCGGAATATGCGCCGCATGCTCGACCTGGTAGGGACGCGAGGTGTCGACCAGGACCAGATCCCCCGGGCCGAGATCCGTGCGCCGGCCGTTCTGCGTCACCGTGCTGCCGCCGCTGACGGTGCAGGCCAGCTCGAACAATTCAGGGTCGGCCCGCCGGATGAGCCTGGGTGTGCGGTGGGCCGAATGCGGCACTACGGTCGCCAGCGTCGCCTGCACCGGGCCGAACTCGCTGAAACCGACGTGCGCCCGGAATCCGCTCTCCATCCGCGGGTCGCAGCGTAAGTCGTAGGGCACGTGGAGCTTCGAGTTCATCTCCCGCCAGTAGGCGAACCGCTCTTCCGCCGGGATCTCGGCGGTGCTGATCACGTCCATATTCCCCACCACAGGATCGGGGGCACAGGCCGGATCAGCATTGCTCGGGCGAGGTCGCCGACGCAACCTGTTACCCGCCCGACCAGGTCACCGCCTCGGTCGTGCGGATGGGCACGGCCGTCGTGGTCGCCGCCGCCCGCGGTGTCGTCTCGCCGGGGACGGCGCTCGCTCCCACTGTCTGCCCGGGGCGGCCGGCTGTCAATGGTCCTGTACGGGGTGCAGGCCGCTCTCCGGGAGGCTCGAGAACGCGATCGGAGAGGAGGGCGGATATGGGGGTGCCGACCGGATCATGACCGGAGCTCTACCGCTGAGCTTTGCGCGCCAAAAGGCGCGCAGCGGGGACTTGAACCCTGCGACCGCCGGTGCCGGAGATAACCGAACGACTTCGACCCGCCCTCCCCTGATCGTCAGCTTTGCCGGAGGCACGGATATGGGGCTCCGGCCATGTGATCTTTTTTGCAGAAAGAGATAACCGATGCAGTTCGACCCGTACTCGCACCAGACCCAACGGATGTGAGGGACCAGCGAGGTAAGACGCTAGCGCACTCGCCGGCGGGTCTCGATCGATTTTCGTGCGATCGTGATCATCCGTCGGAGAGCGCGGCGTAACGGCAGCACACCCGCATGGCTTCGCCGGGTGGCGGTGCAACGGGGCCGCGACCGTGAATGACGATCGCTAGGGTTGGTCGTCATGGCGCTGCTGTCTCACCTCGACCGTTTCAACAAGCGGCACCCGTGGAGCCACAACGACCACTACGGCGGCTGGGTCGTCGGCCAGGTGGCCGCGTCCGGGGCCGGCCACGTCCTTGACGTCGGGTGCGGCACGGGCAACCTCGTCGCCCTGCTCCGCCGCCGCGCCGCCACCGTCACCGGGCTCGAACCCGACCCCGCGACCGCCGGGGCCGCGGCGGAGCGCTTCGCCGACGACCCCGCGGTCACCATCGTCCAGAGCGACTTCGCCGGGCGTGACCCGCAGCGGCGCTGGGACGCCGTCACCCTCGTCGCCGTCCTGCACCATCTCCCGCTGGTGCCCACGCTGCGGGAACTGCGCGGCTGTCTCGCCCCGGGCGGTCGCCTCGTGGTCGTCGGCTGTTACCGCGAGGCGGGGCCCGCCGATCTGCTCGCGGCCCTGCCTGCCATGGTCGCCAACCCGATCATGGGGCTGGTCAAGCATCCTGCCCGCGCCGACGCGCCGCCCCCGCACATGACGGCGCCCACCGCCGAGGCGCAGGAGACCCTGGCCGACATCAGGGCCGCGGCCGCGCAGGAGTTGCCCGGCGCCCGGGTCCGGCGTCGCCTGTTCTGGCGGTACACCCTGGTCTACGACGCTCCCGCCGAGGCCTGAGGGCTTGGGGAGCACTCAGCGGAGGAGATCGAGGTGGTGGGAGACCGGGCCCAGGGTGAGGAGGCCGCTGCCCGCTCCGGCCAGCTCCGCCGCCGCGGGTGCGAGTGCGGTGCGGGCGCGCGCCATGGTCTCCCTGTCGCCGACGGCCGCGGCGGCCCGTGCGACCAGGCACCACATGGCCTCCAAGAGCAGGTCGCGCGGTGGGTCGGGTACGTCACGCAGCTTCGCCGCAGCCTCGTGGCGGTGTCCGAGCCTGAGGAGGACCAGCGGGCGCGTCCACGGATCGTAGGGGCCGAAGTCGGCGCCGTCGTCGGCCGAGGTGGGTGAGGTGTGCCGCAGGCGCAGGCACAGAAGGGCGAGCGGCAGGAGACCGTGTTCCAGGCCGGGCATGCCGGCGCCGTCCAGGCGGGCGGCGGCGGATCGGTAGGCCGCCTCGACCTTCTGCGGCGGGGCCTGGCCGGTCGCGTCGAGGCGCAGCGCTCGATACCACTGGGTGAACACGCCCACCAGCGGCAGCTCGTGCTGCGCGGCCAGGTGATCGGCGGCGGTCGCGTGGGTGTCGGCTCCGGGGAAGTCCGCGAGCGCGCTGCGGGCTTGGAGGCGGATGAGGTGGCCCAGGACCTCGTAGGTGACCAGGCCGTGCCGGGCCGACAGCGCGATCAGCTCGGCGCCGATGGCGTCCCGGTCGGGCGCCAGGCCCGTACGGTGGAACGTCTGCATGAAGACGCCGTTGAGCGCGAACGCCAGCAGGCCCGGGTCGTCCAGGCGGCGGGCGAGCACCTCCGCCTCACGGGCGGCGATGGGGCCTCGTGCCGCGTTCGTGCCGCGGGACTCCAGGGCGATCGTGGCCAGCAGTCGGGCTCGCACCGCGTCACGGGCCCCCAGCGGGGAACGCGTCCCGTCAGCGGGGGCGGCAGCGGCGCGGCTCTCTGAGGCCGCGGTCGCATGCTCCGGGAGCGGCCCTGTGCCCGCTGGGACAGCGGTCATCCCCGCTGGGGTAGCGGTCGTGTCCGGTGGGAGGGTGGCGGCCGGGCTCGGGGTGCTCGGTGGGAGGGTGGCGAGGGTGCGTTCGGCGGCTGCGATCACGTGGCTTGCCTGGTCGGGGTCGTCGAGGCGGGTCCAGATCGCGGGTACGTCGTAGGCGCCGATGACGCGGGCCGTCAGCTCCACGTCCCCCAGTTCCTCGGCCGCCGCGATGGCCGCCACCCGGTGTTCGCGGGCCGCTCGCAGGCCGCCGCCACCCGTCACCGCGAGGTCGCGCATCAGCCCCACCGTCGACTCCAGCCGGGCGCGCGCACCCGACGGCACGCTGCGGTCGTAGGCGGCGGCAGCCCGTGCCCACACCGTGTCCGCCGGGCCCTGACGGCCGGGGGCGAGGTGAGGGGCGTGGTGGAGGATGTCCGCCTCCAGGCGGCTCAACCCGGGACCGGGGTCCACGCCCAGGTGCTCGACCAGCAGCTCCCGCGCCCGGCGCAGCACCGCGAGCGCGTCGCCCTGGCGGCCGGTACGGTACAGCGCCAGAGCCAGCAGCCGCCAGCCCTCCTCCCGCCAGGGATGTTCGGCGACGTGGGCGTCCAGGTCGGGGACCGCCTCCCCGGCCAGTCCCAGGTCCAGGCGGGCCTCGGCCTGGCGTTCGACGGCGTGCAGCCGCAGCTCCGTCAGGCGGGAGCGTTCGGCACGGGCCCAGGGCTCGTCGGAGAAGTCGGCGTAGGCGGGCCCGCGCCACCATCCCAGCGCCTCCTCGACGCGGGGGAGCACGTCCGCGGGCGACCCGGAGGCGGTCACCGCCCGTTCGAAGCGCCAGGCGTCCACCGCGTCCGGTTCCGCGCGCAACGCGTACCCCGGCCCTTCGGTGACCAGCAGCCGGGCCGGGGACCTGGGCGGGCGCTGCGGCTCCAGCGCCCGGCGCAGCGCCGCCACGAATGTACGCAGCGCGCCGACCGCGTCCGGCGGCGGGTCCTCCCACAGGTCCGTCACCAGGTGGGCGACCGGTACGACGCGCCGCCGGGCGACGATGAGCCGGGCCAGCACCGCGCGATGGCGCGGCCCCTTCAAGGCGATCGGGTCCCCTGCCCCGTCCCAGGCGGCCACCGGCCCCAGCACGCCGAACGTCACCTGCACTGCCCCCGTCACCCCCTTCTACCGGTCATGCCGGCCGACCGACCCGTCGGCCGCCACCAGCGCCCCCGCTGGTGGCGGGCGTCCTTTTGCGCCTCGGTGCCGAGCAGGCGGGCAGGCAGGCGCCTGAGCGGGGCCCGGCCGTGCCTGCCACTGGCCGTGCCCGCCGCCGGTCTCGGGTGCCGCCGGCCTCAGGCGCCGCAGCCCGATGGCAAGCCTGGCACACCGGTAGCCCCACTCCACGCAGGGTCAGCCGGCCTCAGGTCACGGTAGCGCGCTGATCGGATGCTCATTCACGCCCGGCACGCTGGATCCCTCTCCCACCGGAACGAACTGACCGAAAGAGAGGGCCATCGTGGTCATCGAAGGCTTCACCTATCACCGCGTCCCCGTCGCCGACGGCGTGTCGCTCAGCGCGGCCGTCGCGGGGGAGGGCAGCCCGATCGTGCTGCTGCACGGCTTCCCGCAGACGCACCTCATGTGGCGGCACGTCGCCGCCGACCTGGCCGCCGACCACACGGTCATCTGCCCCGACCTCCGTGGTTACGGCGCCAGCGACAAACCCGCCGAGACCGGACCCGGCACCTATGCCAAGCGGACCATGGCCGCCGACGTCGTGGCGCTGGCCCGGGCGTTCGGGCACGAGCGGTTCGCCCTGGCCGGGCACGATCGCGGAGCCCTGGTGGCCTTCCGCGCCGGGCTCGACCACCCGGCGGCGATCACCCACCTGGCCTGCCTGGACGTGCTGCCGACCGTGGACATGTGGGACGTGATGCGCGGGGCGTCGGCGACGGTCGGCTTCCACCTCTACCTGATGGCCCAGCCGCCCGGGCTGCCGGAGGCGATGATCGCGGCCTGCCCGGACGTGTTCTTCGGCCACTTCCTCGACGCCTGGACGGGCGACGCGCAGGCGATCCCCGCCGAGGTACGTGCCGCGTACCTGGAGGCCTGCCGCGAGGCGATCCCCTCGATCGTCGCCGACTACCGCGCCTCGGCCGGCATCGACGCCGAGCACGACCGGGCCGACCGGGAGGCGGGCAGGCGCCTGGAGATGCCGGTGACGGTGCTGCAGCAGGACTGGGGCGCCGCCCTCGGCTACGACGCGGCGGCGCTGTGGCGGGCGTGGGCGCCGCGGCTGCGGCACGACACCGTCGGCCACGGCCACTTCATGGCCGAGGAGGCGCCCGCCGAGATCGCCAAGGCCCTGCGGGAGCTGCTCACCCGCTGATACGAGGCCCTGGGTGAGCTGGACGCGACCACAACACCCGGACCGGCTCGACCCGCTGACCGGCTCCGCTCGCTCCGGGCCCGAAAGCAATAGACTTCTATCGTTTTCAGGCCACGGTCGATCCCCCGAGGAGCTGGCATGAGCGAGCCTGTAACCCTGCCCCTGTACATGCGCCGGAACGCGTTCGACCCGGATCCCGAGGTCGCGGTGGCACGCGACAAGGACGGCGTCCGGCGGGAGAAGTCCCCGTTCGGCCTCGACGTCTGGATGGTCAGCCGCTTCTCCGACGTCAGGGAGGTGCTCGGGGACTCCGGGCGCTTCAGCAACGCCCAGCGCAACGTCTTCAGGGCCCCCGGCATGCCGAAGGCGAGCCCCGAGGAGATCGAGCGGTTCCGGGCGGGCAACCTGCTCGCCTTCGACCCTCCCGAGCACACCCGGCTGCGCCGGATGCTGACGCCCGAGTTCACCATGCGCCGGATGCGCCGCCTGGAGCCGCGCATCCGGGACATCGTCACCGAGCACCTGGACGCCATGGAGGCCGCCGGGCCGCCCGCCGACCTGGTCTCGGCCTTCGCCCTGCCGGTCCCGTCCCTGGTGATCTGCGAGCTGCTCGGCGTCCCGTACGCCGACCGGGGCGACTTCCAGCAGCGTACGGGGAAGATGCTCGACGTCTCGCTGCCCATCCAGGAGCGGGGCGCCGCCCAGCTCGAGTCGCGCGCCTACATGGCCGAGCTGGTCGCCCGCACCCGGACCGAGCCGGGCGAGGACCTGCTCGGCATGCTCGTACGCGAGCACGGCGACGACCTGAGCACCGACGAGCTGGCCGGCATCGCCTCGCTGCTCCTGCTGGCCGGCCACGAGACCACCTCCAACATGCTCGGCATCGGCACCCTGGCCCTGCTGCGCCACCCCGGACAGCTGGAGCTCCTCAGGCGCGAACCCGAGCGGATCAACGCCGCCGTGGAGGAGCTGCTGCGCTGGCTCAGCATCGTCCACACGGGCACGTTCAAGGTCGCCACCGCCGACACCGAGCTGGCCGGGCAGCCGATCGCGGCGGGTGACCTGGTGGTGTGCGCCCTGCCCGCGGCCAACCGCGACCCGGCCTACATCGCCGACCCCGACCGGCTCGACATCGGCCGCGGCGACATGGGGCACGTGGCCTTCGGCCACGGCGTGCACCACTGCCTGGGCGCGCCGCTGGCCAGGATGGAGATGCAGATCGCCTTCCCCGCCCTCTTCGAGCGCTTCCCAGGCCTGCGCGAGGCCGGGGAGCCGGCCGAGTTCCGCGCCTTCAACGTGGTGTACGGGCTGCGCTCGTTCCCGGTGGCCTGGTGACCGGCTGCTAACGTGACGGATCGTGCACGAGCAGGGACAGCGAGCCGACGCGCTGCGTAACTCGGACAAGATCGTCCGGGCCGCGATCGCGAGTCTGCGTGAGAGCGGTCCGGCGCTGTCCCTGGACGAGATCGCCCGGCGCGCCGGGATCGGGATCGCGACCGTCTACCGGAGGTTCGGCGACCGGGACGGGGTGATCAGGGCCGCGTTCCAGACGTACTTCGCCGAGGAGATCGAACCGCTCGCCCTGGCCGCGCGCGACGCCGACGACGCCGGGAGCGCGCTGACCGAGGCGCTGGCAGCCACCGTGGACACCCTGGCCGCCCACCACGGGCTGTTGCGGGCGGCCCGGGAGTCGGGCGCGTTCACGGTCGACATCGCCGAGCGGTTCATGGGGCCGCTGGGCGCCGTGCTGGCCAGAGCGCAGCGGGAGGGGCGGGTGCGGGCGGACCTGATGGTGCGCGACCTGGCGGCGATCGTCGTGATGGCCCTGGCGACCGTGCATCCGCGCGACCCCGAGCACGCCGATCCGCGCCGCTACCTGGCCCTGCTGCTGTCCGGCGTGCGGCCCTCGCCCGACGAGCTGCCCGTCCCCGGCTGCCCGTCCGCACGCCTCCGAAAGCCTCGCTGAGGGCAGGGGGATAGGTCGAACGAGGATGTTCTCGTGCGGGAGTATGGGGCGATGGATCCTGTACGGGATGGCGACCCTCGGCGGATAGGGCCGTACCGGCTGATCGGGCAGTTGGGCAGCGGCGGGATGGGCCGGGTCTTCCTGGGCCGCTCCCGCGGCGGCCGGGCGGTCGCGGTGAAGGTCGTGCACGCCGAACTGGCCGGCGACGCGGAGTTCCGGCGCCGGTTCGCCGCCGAGGTCGAGGCCGCCCGCCGGGTCGGCGGCTTCTACACCGCCGAGGTGGTCGACGCCGACGCCGATGCCGACCCGCCCTGGCTGGCCACCGCCTACATCCCCGGCCCCTCCCTGGCCGAGGCCGTCACGGGGCACGGGCCGCTGCCGCCCGCGGCGGTCCGGGTGCTGGGGGCGGGCCTGGCCGAGGGGCTGGCCGCGATCCACTCGACGGGCCTGGTCCACCGCGATCTCACCCACCGCAACGTGATCCTCGCCGACGACGGGCCGCGCGTCATCGACTTCGGCATCGCCAAGGCCCTCGACACCGTGCACTTCTCGACGCGCGTCATCGGCACGCCCGGATTCATGTCCCCCGAGCAGGCCCGGGCCGGCCAGATCGGCCCGGAGAGCGATGTGTTCTCCCTCGGCTGCGTCCTCGCCTACGCCGCCACCGGCACCGGGCCGTTCGGCGGCGGCAGGGCCGACCTGGTCGTCTACCGGGTCGTCCACGAAGAGCCCGACCTCGGCGGCGTCCCCGCCGACCTCGTGCCGCTGCTGCGTGCCTGCCTGGCCAAGACCCCGGCCGACCGGCCCCGGCTGGATGACCTCCTCGACCGGCTGGAAGGGCCCGACGCCGTCACCCACTGGCTCCCACCGGACGTCACCACCATGATCACCGAACGGGGCACGGCGATCCGCACCCTGACCCCGCCCGGCGACCCCGAACCGCCGGAGCCCCCTGCGCGGGACGCCGGCGAGGCGGAACGCCCGGCGGCGGCGACCGAGCCCGGTGGCGGCACCGCGACCGCCGCGGCGACGCTGGCGCTGCTGTGCCTTCCGGGGCTGCTGGCCATGGTCTTCCAGGCCGCCGCACTCCTCATCGACCCCGGTCCGCCGGTCTGGTTGATGCTGGCGAACCTGATGGTGGGCGTGGCGGAGGCGGCCGTGCTCGCGACGGGAGCGCTGCTGCTGTTCCGGCGCCACGCGGCCGGGCGCTGGATGATCGCGGTGACCGGCGGCGCGGTGGCTCTGCACGGCATGAGCGCCAGCGCGCAGTACCTGCTGACAGGTGGACGGCTGACGCTGGAGACACCTGTCTCCGTGCTCATCTTCGTCATCGCCCCGCTGACCGCCTTGGCGGCGGCCGGCGCCATGCTCATGGCCCTGCTCCCGTCCACCGGCCGCTGGTGCCTGCGCTCAAACCGGGCGGAGGGTCCGGCGCGTCAGGCGTTGGGGCAGCGGGGCGGGGCCGTGCCGTAGGCGTACTGGAGGAAGTCGGTCAGCATCGCGGGCCAGGAGTTCCAGTCGTGGCCGCCCGTGCCGTAGCAGTAGCGGTGGCCGACGCCCAGGCCGGTCAGGGTCTGGTCGAAGACGCTCGCGTACGAGCCGAGGATGGCCTCGTTCACCGCGAGGGCGTTGGTGTTCGCCGGGGACGTGGTGCTGTAGGCGCACTCCGCGGGCGCGGGGCCATGGCCGTCGCCGAGGATGTACTGGCCCGACGGGTCGCGTGGCAGCGACTGGCAGCCGCCCGCGTACAGGCCGAGCCTGCCGCTGAAGGGCGCGTACCTGCCCTCCGTCACGAGCACCGCCGGGTTGGCGGCGGGCCAGTCGAGGTCTCCGGAGGCGCTGGTGGTGTGCGGCCCGAACAGGGTGTCCAGCCGGTAGACGAGCTGTTGCTGCTGGTCGAGCACGGGCAGCCACCCGTCGTACTTGTTGACCCGGTACGGCCCCGGGTCCAGCACGGTGATCGCGGCCCCGGACTGCCACATCGAGTCGGAGACCGTCCGCTGGGCGGGCTTGCCGCGCAGGTCGATGCCCGGCGAGAAGGCGCCGATGACGGAGAACACGTCGGGGTGCGCGGCGGCGTACTTCAGCGTGCCGAACCCGCCCATCGACAGCCCCGCCAGGCCCCGCCCCGACCGGTTGGCGATCGTGTTGAAGTTGGCGTCGATCCACGGGATGAGCTGCGAGATGTGGTACGTCTCCCACTTCGGCGCGAAATATCCGTCCGTACGCCCGGCCCAGTCGCTGTACCAGCCGGTCATGCCACCGGTCGGCATCACCACGATCCCGTCGTACGGGTGGCCGGGCGTGGTGCGGATCAGGGACACGAGGTCGGTCTTGGTCGTCCACTCGTCGTAGTCGTCGCCGCCGCCGTTGATGAGGTAGAGGGAGCGGTAGCGGGTGCTCCTGGCGGGGTCGTACCCCGGGGGCAGGTAGACGCGCACGCTGATCTCGTGGGCGAGCGGGTCGATCGCGGGGGTGCCGCCGGCCGCCTGGAAGATCGCCGTCGAGGTCATGACGACGTCACGCAGCTCGGAGCCGTCGTTCTGGAGATGTCGCTCGACCCGCACGCAGGTGATGCCGTGGCCGTTCGGCTGGGGGAGCGTGGTCGAGCACGTCTCGGCGTACGCCGTCGTCGCGGGCGCCACGAGCGCCGCGGCGAACAGGAGCACGGCGGCCAATCGTCGCATCGCATCTCCTCTACGGACCGTCCCGATCATGGCACCAGGCTTCGGCGGCGGCGTCAACACCCGGCCGCATTGACAGTGAAAACAACCAAGCGCATGCTTGCCGTCATGGTCGAATCCAGCCTCACCCCCCAGGGCCAGAGCCGGCGCGCCCTGTTACGCGGGGCCGCCGTGGCGGGCGGCGCAATGGTCGCGGGCGCCGCGCTCGGCAGCGCGCCGGCCCGTGCCGAGGTCGAGTACGACGTCGTGGTGGTCGGCGCCGGAGCCGCCGGGATGACCGCGGCGCTGACGGCGGCCAAACGCGGGCTGCGCACCGTCGTGGTGGAGAAGGCCCCGACGTTCGGCGGCTCGGCCGCCCGATCGGGCGCGGGCATCTGGATCCCGTGCAACGAGGTCATCCTCGCCGCCGGAGTCCAGGACACCCCGGCCAAGGCCGCCGCCTACCTGGCCCGCGTCGTCGGCGACACCGTGCCGATCGAGCGGCAGCGGGCCTTCCTGTCGGCCGGGCCGGCGATGATCTCGTTCGTGATGCGCAACAGCCCGCTGCGCTTCCGGTTCATGGAGGGCTACTCCGACTACTATCCGGAGTTCACCGGCGGCATGCCGAACGGGCGCTCCATCGAGCCCGCCCAGCTCGACGGCAACATCCTCGGCGCCGAGCTGGCCCACCTGAACGGCCCGTACATCCAGACCCCCGCGGGCCTGGTGGTCTACAGCGCCGACTACAAGTGGCTGACGCTCGCCGCCGTCAACGCCAAGGGCCTCGAGGTGAGCGCCGCGTGCCTGCTGCGCGGCACCGAGGCCGCGCTGCGCGGCGAGAAGCCGCTGACCATGGGCCAGTCCCTGGCCGCCGGCCTGCGCGCGGGGCTGCTCTCGGCCGGCGTGCCGGTGCTGCTGAACACCCCGCTGCTCGACCTCAAGGTCGAGTCCGGCCGCGTCACCGGCGTCGTCACGCCCGGCGGCCTGGTCAAGGCCAAGCGCGGCGTGATCGTCGGCTCGGGCGGGTTCGAGCACAGCGCGGCCATGCGCACGGAGTTCCAGCGCCAGCCCATCGGCACGAGCTGGACCGTCGGCGCCAAGGAGAACACCGGCGACGGCATCGAGGCCGGCGAGCGGGTCGGCGCCGCCCTGGACCTGATGGACGACGCCTGGTGGGGCCCGGCCATCCCGCTGCCCGGCCAGCCGTACTTCTGCCTGGCCGAACGCACCCTGCCGGGCTGCCTGCTGGTCAACGGCAACGGCGTGCGCTTCGTCAACGAGGGCGCCCCCTACAGCGACGTCGTCCACGTCATGTACGACCGCAACAGCGCGTCCGCGCCGCACATCCCCGCCTGGCTCATCGTCGACCAGAACTACCGCAACAAGTACCTGTTCCGGGACGTCGCGCCGCTGCTGCCGCTGCCCGACGAATGGTTCGCCGGCGGCGCCGCGTTCAAGGCGTGGACGATCGAGCAGCTGGCCCAGAAGATCGGCGTCCCGCAGGCGGCGCTGCGCGGCACCATCGACCGCTTCAACGGGTTCGCCGCGACAGGCAAGGACCTCGACTTCCACCGCGGCGACAGCGCCTACGACCGCTACTACGCCGACCCGCTGGTCAAGCCGAACCCGTGCCTCGCGCCGCTGTGGCTGCCGCCCTTCTACGCGTTCAAGATCGTCCCGGGGGACCTCGGCACCAAGGGCGGGATGCGCACCGACGCCCGGTCGCGGGTGCTGCGGGCCGACGGGTCGGTCATCCCCGGCCTGTACGCCGCCGGCAACGCCAGCGGAGCCGTCATGGGCCACAGCTACGCCGGCTCCGGCTCGACCATCGGCCCCGCCATGACCTTCGGGTACGTGGCCGCCAACGACATCGCCGACACGCCTTAAAACGATTGCCGTCCCCCGCCGCGGGCCAGCAGCATGGCGGGATGCACTTCTCGATCAACATTCCGAACTTCGGCGACTTCGCCGACCCCAGGACCGTCGCCTCGGTGGCCGTCGCCGCGGAACAGGCGGGCTGGGACGCGCTGTTCGTCTGGGATCACGTCGTCCACGTCAAGAGCAGGCGGCGGGCGTTCGGCGACCCCTGGATGCTGCTGACGGCGGCGGCGCTGGCGACCACCCGGATCAGGCTCGGCACCCTGGTCACCCCGGTCGCCCGGCGCCGGCCGCAGCAGCTGGCCCGCCAGGTCGCCACGCTCGACGCGCTCAGCGGCGGCCGGGTGATCTTCGGCGCGGGCCTGGGCGGGCCGATCGAGGACGAGTACGGCAGCTTCGGCGAGCCCACCGACCCGGTCGTGCTCGCCGAGCTCCTCGACGAGGGCCTGGACCTGCTCGCCCGCTACTGGAGCGGCGAGCCGGTCACCCATCACGGGCGGCACTTCCGGGCCGAGGACGTGACCCTGCTGCCGCCGACCGTGCAACGCCCCCGCCCGCCGGTATGGGTCGCCGGGTTCTGGCCCAACCGCAGGCCGATGCGCCGGGCCGCCCGCTGGGACGGCGCCGTCCCGCTGTTCGGGCCGGGCTCGCACGGATACGGGCCGCCCGTCGACCAGGTGCGGGAGCTGGCCGCGTACGTACGTGAGCAGCGCGAGGACGACGGCCCCTTCGAGCTCGTCGTCGGCGGCGTCAGCCCTGCCGACGCCGCCCAGTCCCGCGACCTGCTCGGCCCGCTCATGGACGCCGGCGCCACCTGGTGGGACGAGCGCCAGCCGATCGACGGCGCCGACCTGGACCGGCTCGCGCCCGTACTGCGCCGCATCGAGCAGGGCCCGCCCACCGTGGGGTGAATCGAGGAGTGTCTGCGGTCTGCCATGATTCAAACGCAGTTGGTGACCATTGCCCCCTGAGGAGTTCCCCCTTGGACCGCAGACATTTCCTCACCCTGACCGGCGCCGCGGGCCTGGCCGCCGTGGACTTCGCCCGGCCGGCGCTGGCGGCGGGCTACCCGTTCGCCGACGCGGGTGTTCCCGATGAGCTGCATGCCAAGATGGGGGAGCTGGCGCCGTACGGCGTCACCACGGTTGCGTTCACGCCGTCCGGCGGCTGGGTGATCGTCACCCAGGACGGCCGTTATTTCGCCCGCGGCGTGCCCGACGCGTGTTTCGCCGAGCTCGGAAAGATGGTCAAGGCCGGGGCGAAGATCCACTGCGCGGCCTTCCCGCCGGAGGGCGGCGACCGCTGGGTGATCACGAGCGACAAGGGGATGGCGGCGCGCGGCCTGCCCGAGGCGTGCCACCAGCGCGTCAGCGACTCCTACACCGCCGGTCGGCAGGTCGTGCACGTCTCGTTCCCGCCGGCCGGCGGCGACCGCTGGGCCGTGGCCGACACCACGGGCTTCTACGCCCGGGGCGTCGACGACGAGTGCTACCAGATGATGCGCAACCTGACGCAGGGCGGGCGCCGCCTGACCGGCGTCGCCTTCCCCAAGAGCGGCGGATGGGTGGTCGTGGCGCAGGACGAGTTCCACGCGCGCGCCATCGACGACGCCTGCTTCAAGAAGCTGAACGAGCTGGCCGCCGGCGGCTGGCAGCTGCACAACGTCGCCTTCTCCGCGGCCGGCGGCTGGGTGGCGAGCACGCGCGGCAAGGTGCCCGCGCTGCCCGCCGACCGGGTGCGGCAGGTCGAGAACGCGGTGGGCGGCGCGACCATCTGGCAGCGGATGAACGCGTGGAAGACGCCCGGGGTGGCCGTCGCGGTGGTGGTCGGCAACAAGATCGCCTGGTCCACCGGGTACGGCTGGCTGGAGGCCGGCAGCGGCGCCGCCGCGCACCCCGAGACCGCCTTCCAGGCCGCCTCCATCAGCAAGGCCGTGGCCGCGGTCGGCGTCATGCGCCTGGCGCAGACGCTCAAGCTGCCCCTGACCGGCGACATCCGGCCCCACCTGGGCTGGACCCTGCCGCGCCGCGACTGCGTCACCTCGACGGCGGTGCCGACCATCGACCGCGTGCTCACGCACCGGGCCGGCCTCGTCGGCCGCGGCTCCACCTCCCCGGCCGACGCCTGCACCGGCTTCGACACCGGCGGCGGCGGCTTCGCCGGCTACGGCCCCGGCGCGACCGTGCCCTCGCTGCTGCAGGTCATGAACGGCGAGGGCAACTCGCCGAAGATCGAGCTCACCACCGCCCCGGGGGCCGAGTTCCACTACTCCGGCGCCGGGTTCGTGCTGCTGCAGCGGATGGTGGAGCAGAAGAGCGGGCTGTCGCTGGCGTCGTACATGGACAAGGAGGTGTTCGGGCCGCTCGGCATGAAGAACAGCTCCTACGCGCTGTCACCGGGCTTCGAGCTGGCCGCCGGCCACACCGCCACCGGCACGGTGATCTCCGGCAAGCGCAACCGCTACCCGGAGTCGGCCGCCGCCGGCCTCTACACGAACGTCCTCGACCTGTGCCGCCTGGTGTCCTACCTCAACAAGGCGTGGACCGCCTCCGGCGACATCGCCGGGCCGCTCACCAGGGCCTCGGTCCGCACGCTGCTCACCGCGGGGCCCGAGCCCACCATGGGGCGGGGCTTCTTCATCGCCGGCTCCGGGACGAAGAACTTCTCCTACACCCACGACGGCTCCAACTACGGCTTCAAGTCCGTGTTCAAGGGCTATCCGGAGCTCGGCGCCGGATACGCGATCCTGGCCAACGGCAACAACATGGGCCTGGTCAACGAGATCGCCGCCGCGGTCCGCTCGGTCTACGGCTGGGCCTGACGCGGCCTTCAGCGACCCTTGGGGCAAGACGGCTTCGTCTTGACGTTCAAGGTCTCGAGCCGGATCGAACCGTCGGCCGGCAGGGCGATGGCCCGGGCGCCGGGGGTGGTCCCCCAGCAGTCGGGCACCAAGAAGTAGTGCCCGTTGGACTCGATCAGGAGGCGCAGGCCGGTGTACTGGTAGAGGAACTCCGCATTCGGGTGCTCGAGCTCGTTCTCCGTGATTCCCCAACGCTCCTCCAGATTCAACCGCTGCGGCGCGTAGACCACCACGGCCATCAGTATTTCTTCCGGGTGTTCCAAGATCTGGTTGGCATCCTCCTTCCCCTTTTCCTTCGCGCGGTCGTTCACGTACCACAGCATCGGGAGCAGCGCCAGCGCCACGAGGGCTGTGCGCTGGACGATCCGAGCGGTGGAGGAAATCCCCGGGCCAGAGCGGAGCGTGGTGAACAGGTAAATGCCGTAAAACACCAAGATCGCGCCAAGGCCCGCGAAGAGGGGCTTGAAGAAGAGTGGCTGATCCCAGCGTTTGGGCCAATCAGCTACAGCTGCCACGGCCACCGCGCCGCTGACGACTCCGAGCGTGAGAAGTGCCAGGATGGTCCACCCCAGAGCGGCGCGATGCCAGACGGTGAATCGGATCAGCACCCCGTGCACAACGGGCGCCACCACGAGCAGCAGGAGGACTACCGTCAGTGGCTCGACGGCCACCATGATGCTGCGCATCACGTACTCCTGGAAGGGGAAGCTCAGCATGCTGGGGTTTACCCCGAGTGCCGAGTACATGGCGTTGAGGCGGAGCGTCCCGATGTAGATCAGGAGCGACGTGATGACGGTGGTCGGCGCGACGATCTGGGCGAGGATGCGACCCACACGGACGATGTCCTGACCGGGCCCGTCGCCATCGCCCACATCCGCCACTGGACCCTCCCCCGATCCCTCGCCGACCTCCTCTTACCGCGCCGGACCCCGCCCCACTCCGGAGGGACCCGCCGCTGACCATGAACTGGCGAATCCTTGCCGTCGCAGGTCAGGCGTTGGCCGGGGCCTCCTCCTTGGCGGGCTCGGGCAGGTCCAGGCTGTCGCGGAGCTTGGCCGGCTTGAGGAAGGCCGCGGCGACGAGGCCGACGACGGCGATCGCGGCCGAGATGAGGAAGATGTGGCCGGTGGCGTCGCCGTACGCGGACCTGACGATCACCTTGATCGGCTCGGGCAGCGCGGCGAGGTTGAGGCTGCCGCCCGCCGCCTGCCCGCCCGCCGGGATGCCGGCCTTGGCCAGGCCCTCGGCGATGTTGGACGCCACCCGGTTGGCCAGGACGGCGCCGAGCACCGACACGCCGACGGTGCCGCCGAGCGAGCGGAAGAAGGTGATCGCGCCGCTGGCCGCGCCGATCTCGCGCAGCGGGACGGTGTTCTGGATGACGAGGACGAGGTTCTGCATCGACATGCCCACGCCGACGCCCACGGCCAGCATGTACGCGGAGATCAGCACCATCGAGGTCTGGTGGTCGATCGTGGCCAGCCCGGCGAAGCCCAGCGTCAGGACGACCAGGCCGGCCAGGATGTACGGCTTGGTCCGGCCGCTCCTGGAGACCATCCGGCCGCTGATCGTCGAGGAGAGCAGCACGCCGGCCATCATCGGGATGGTCAGCAGGCCCGCGGCGGTCGGGCCGTACCCGCGCCCGATCTGGAAGTACTGGCCCAGGAAGACCGAGCCGCCGAACATCGCCATGCCGACCGCCAGGCTGGCCAGGATGGCCAGCGCGGGGGTGCGCCTGCTGATGACGTGCAGCGGCACGACCGGCTCCGTGACCCGGGACTCGACCCAGGTGGCCAGGGCGAGCAGGAGCACGCCGCCGCCCGCCATGGCCGCGGTCTGCCAGGACAGCCAGTCGAACTCGTTGCCGACGAAGGTGACCCAGATGAGCAGGACGCTGACGCCGGCGGCGATGAGGGTGGCTCCCCAGTAGTCGATGCTCACGTCCGAGCGCCGCACGGTCGCCACGCGCAGGGTCTTGGTCAGCAGCGCGAAGGCGACGACGGTGAACGGCACGGCGATGAAGAAGCACCAGCGCCAGCCCAGCCAGGAGGTGTCGGAGATGAGGCCGCCGAGCAGCGGGCCGCCGACGGTGGCCACGGCCATGACCGCGCCGAGGTAGCCGTTGTAGCGGCCGCGCTCCTTGGGAGTGATCATCGCGGCGATGATCACCTGCGTGAGGATCTGCAGGGCGCCCATGCCCAGGCCCTGGATCGCGCGGAAGGCGATGAGCTGCCCGGTGTTCTGGGCGAAGCCGCAGGCCAGCGAGCTGACCATGAAGATCACGATGGAGATCTGCAGGAGCAGCTTCTTGTTGAACAGGTCGGCCAGCTTGCCCCAGATGGGGGTGGAGGCGGTCGAGGCCAGCAGGGAGGCCGTGACCACCCACGTGTACTGCGACTGGCTGCCGTCGAGCGCGCCGATGATCTGGGGGAGCGCGACCGAGACGACCGTGCCGCTGATCATCGCGACGAAGAGGACGAGCAACAGGCCGCTGAGGGCCTCCAGAACCTGGCGGTGGGCCATCGGCTCCGCCGCCGGCGACGGCGCTGCCGTCTGTGCGCTCATGCGCGAACCTCCAAATGAGTACGTGGGACCGGGGCACCATACATGCTCAATGGGAAACTTTGCGCACTGGGCATCTATTCCCGCCGGGTAAGCTTGCCGGCGTCATGGACAGCACAATGGGGTTGCGCGAGCGCAAGAAGGCCGAGACCCGCAGAGCGGTGCACGAGGCCACGCTGCGGCTGGCGATCGAGCACGGCCTGGACAACGTCACGGTCGAGGCCATCGCCGACGCCGCCAACATCTCGCGCCGGACGTTCTCCAACTACTTCGACGGCAAGGAGGAGGCGCTGCTCTACGGCGACGAGCAGCGCCTGCTCGAACTGGTGCGGCGGGTGCGCGAGCAGCCGCCCGAGCTGTCGGCGTGGCGGGCGCTGCGCAGCGCGCTCGACATCTTCGAGGTCGAGACCGTCGCCCCCGACCGGGAGTGGCAGGTGCGCACGAGGCTGGTCATGCGCCACCCCTCGCTGCTGGCCAGGCAACTGGCCAGCCGGATGCGCCTGGAGCGGGAGCTGGACGCGGCGGTGGCCGGGCGCGAGCAGGCCGGGGGCGTCGGTCCCGAGGTGATCGCCGCCGCCTTCCTGGTCGCGATGCGCATCGCGACGCAGAAGTGGCTCGACGACGAGACCCGGACGATGCGGGAGATCACGGAAGAGGTGCTGGACCAGATGGCTCAGCCGTTCGCCTGATCATGGGGCCGGGGAAGGGGCCGGCCCTCGTCTAGCCAGCTAACTCACTAGTACGTACATTAGGAGGCGTCCAACGCACCTGTCCCATCCGCCGGAGAGGAAGAACTGATGGCCTCGTTCCTGACCGGGCTGGTCGGCTCGGGCATCGGCCCCTCGCTCAGCCCGCCGCTGCACGAGCGGGAGGCCGTCCACCACGGGCTGCACTACGTCTACCGCCTGCTCGACACCGACGTGCTCGGGCTCGACGTGGGAGAGCTGGTACGCACCGCGCGCCGCTTCGGCTACGACGGGCTCAACATCACCCACCCGTGCAAGCAGAGCGTCATCCCGCACCTGGACGACCTGTCGCCGGACGCCCGCATGCTCGGCGCCGTCAACACCGTCGTGTTCGACGGCGAGCGCGCCATCGGGCACAACACGGACTGGACGGGGTTCGCCGAATCGTTCGCCCGCGGCCTGCCCGACGCGCCCACCCGCCGGATCGTGCAGCTCGGCGCGGGCGGCGCGGGGGCGGCGGTCGGGCACGCGTTGCTCACCCTGGGC
>NZ_JBSGFQ010000179.1:0-18819 GCF_053603495.1 Nonomuraea sp. NPDC004186
CGGCTCGTGCCGGAACATCGCCACCGTCGAGCGCAGCAGGCCGACGCTCGACCAGGCCGTCATCTCGGCCGTGGTCGAGCTCTACACCGACCCCGAGCCCGACCGGGCCGGGCTGCGCATGATCATGTCGACGCCGGCGCTGGAGGGGGAGGCGCTGAAGACGTTCACCATGGCGGAGGGGCCGCTCGCCGAGGCGATCGCGGCGCGCACCGGCGTCGATCCCGGGCGCGACCTGTTCCCCGCCGTCGTGGCCGCGGCGGTGGCCGGGGCCATCCGGGTGGCGGGGCGGCGCTGGCTGGAGCCCGGCAACACCGAGTCGTTCGCGGCCATCCTGCGCCATGCCCTGTCCGTCGTCCTGCCCGCCGCGCCGCCCGAAGGATCCCGCGGATAGCGGCGCTCAGCGCTGCGCCCCGAAGGACCCCCGCGGGCAGCGGCGCTCAGCGCTGTGCCTCCGAAGGACTCCGCGGGTAGCGGCGCTCGGTGCTGCGCCGCCCGGAGGTCCTCGCGGGTGGGGGCGCTCAGTGCTGGGCCGAGGCCAGGTCCAGCCGGGCGGGGGTGCGCCACCAGACGGCCACGGCCGCCAGCAGCATGAGGACGGCGCCGTACAGGCTGGTCGTCCGCAGCGATTCGGTGAAGGCGAGCGTGGCCTGGGCGGCCAGGTCGGAGGAGCCGATCGCGCGGGCGGCCGCCAGCGCGCCGCCGAGCGACTCGCGCACCGCGTCGGTGGCGCTCTCGGGCAGTTCGGCCCGGTAGAGGGCGGCGGCCAGGCTGCCCAGCACCGCGACGCCGAAGGTGCCGCCGATCTCGTACGAGGTCTCCTCGATGGCGGCCGCGCTGCCCGCCTTCTCCGCCGGGGCGCCCGCCATGATCACGGCGGAGGCGATGGCCAGCGAGCCCATGCCCGCCCCGATCAGCAGGATCGACACGGCCACCCAGAGGTAGGTCGTCGGGGCGACCCAGAGCACCACGAAGCCGAGCCCGCCGATCACCAGCCCGCCGGCCAGCACCGTACGCGCGCCGATCCGGGTGGCCAGGGCCGGCGCCAGCGGCGAGAGGACCGCGGAGCCGACCGCCATGGGCAGCATGGCCAGGCCCGTCTGCAGCGGCGAGTAGCCCTGGACGAGCTGCGCCCACTGGACCATGAGCAGCATCATGCCCGCCATGGCGATCGAGGTGGTGAAGGCGGCCAGGGTGCCGGAGGCGAAGGCGCCGCCGCGGAACAGCCGGATCTCCAGGAGGGGGTCGGGGCGGCCCAGGCACCGCCGGACGAACCAGGTCAGCGTGACCGCGGCCAGGACGGCCGTGAGCGCGGTCCAGGCGTCCAGGCCCTCGGTGGCCACGTTCTTGATGGCGTAGACCAGGGCGATCATGCCGACCATCGACAGCACCGTGCCCAGGGCGTCCCAGCGGCCCGGGTCGGGGTTGCGCGACTCGGGCAGCAGGAGCAGCCCGGTGACGACGGCGACGGCCATGACCGGTACGTTCACCAGGAACGCGGCGTGCCAGCTGAAGGCCTCCAGCAGCAACCCGCCCACGATCGGGCCGAGCGCGCCGCCCACCGCCGCCATCGCGGCCCACACGCCCAGCGCGGTGGCCCGCTCGCGGGCGTCCGTGAACAGGTTGCGGATCATCGACAGGGTCGACGGCATGATCATCGCACCGCCGACGCCGAGCAGCGCCCGTACGGCGATCACCTCGGCCGGGCTGTCGGCCCACAGCACGGCGACGGAGGCCAGGCCGAAGAGGACGAAGCCGGAGACGAGCATGCGCTTGCGCCCCCAGCGGTCGCCCAGCGCGCTGACGGCCACCAGGAGGCCCGCCACGACCAGGGAGTAGACGTCGATCATCCACAGCAGTTCGACCGCGCCCGGCCGCAGGTCGGCCGAGATCTGCGGCAGTGCCACGTTGAGGATGGTCATGTCCATCGTGATCAGCAACAGGCTGGCCGACAGGACGGCCAGCGCCGCCCAGCGTCTGGGGTTCAGCTCGGTCACCGTGTTCGTCATGGGGGTCCTCCGAGGAAAAAGGGGTGGTGGCGCAGGGTCACACGGCTGACCCCGGCGACCTGGGCGATCCCGGTCGTCGGGGTGGCTGGGCACGTATGGGGGGGTGGAGGACGCCTGCTCGGGCTCCCGCTTCAGCCGGCGTCGGCGTCCTCCGCCGCCACCAGCTTGAGCAGGCGGTCGTGGAGTGCCTTCCTGACCGGCTCGGACAGGGGGATCATGCTCGTGGCCCGCCACAGCCACAGCCCGTCGACGGCCAGCTGGGCCAGGAGCAGGTCGATGTCGCGCGGGTCGGTCGAGGTGGGTGGCGGGGCCCAGCGGCCGATGAGGTCGTCCCACGCCTCGGCCAGCGCCGGCGTGGTGACCGACTCGACCATGAACGCCAGGTCCGCCTTGCTCACCGAGCCGTGCGCGCCCACCCGTACGTAGGCCTCGACGGCCTCCTGCGGCGACGCCTCAGCCAGCGGCTTGCCCAGCTCGGCGACGAGCTGCGCCTCCCACGCGTCGGTCAGATGCCGCTGGATCGCCACCAGCAGCTCGTCGCGCGTGCGGAAGTGGTACATGAGCCCGCCCTTGGTCACGCCGGCCTCCTCGGCCGCCGACTCCAGCGTCAGGGCGGTGATGCCGTCGCGCTCCGTCACGCGGATGGCGGCGTCCAGGATCCGGGTCCTCTGGCTCGGTCGCATGACCGTAACTGTACCATCCAGAAGGTACAGTTACTCATCGACACCGCAGCCCCCGGGGACGGTGTCCGCGCTCAGGCGGGACGCAGGGCCTTGAGGGTGAGCTCGACGAGGGCGTCGGCGTACTCGGGGGTGAGCGGGCCCGAGCGGTGCAGCCAGCGCTGGAACAGGGGGGCGTACAGGAGCTCCAGGGCCAGGTCGAGGTCGGCGTCCTCGGCGATCTGGCCGGCGCGCTGCGCGCTGCGCAGCCGGGCCTTCTTGGCCTCGTCGACCGGGCCCGCCAGCTTCTCGCGGTACTGGGCGGCGAGGTCGGGATCGTTGATGATCTCCATGTTGAGCGCCCTGATCGGCGCCTCGAACCCCGGGTCCGCGAACTCGGCCACCGTCGCACGCATCACGAGCTTGAGATCGGCCTCGATGTCGCCGGTGTCCGGCAGCGTGATGCTGTCGCCGACCTGGCTGAGGGCGAGGAAGGCGTCGAAGATCACCGCCCCCTTGGAACGCCACCAGCGGTAGATCGTCTGCTTGCCCACGCCCGCGCGGGCGGCGATGGCCTCGATCGAGATCTTGGCGTATCCCATTTCGGAGACCAGCTCGCGGGCCGCTTCGAGGACGGCCTGCCGCGAGCGCTCGCTGCGGCGGGCGGGGTCGGGGCTCTTAGACATGCTGGTCAGCATAGCAGCAAGACGAGACGATACGGTCCGTCTTGCTAGCGCTCGACGCCGGCGATGACCGTGGTCACCATCTTGCGGACGGCGGCGGGCTCCGGCGGGGCGCCCGTCCGGTCGGCGAACAGCAGGTGCCCGGCCCCGATCAGGGTCGGGGCGAGCGTGTCGACGTCGGCGTCCGCCGCGATGCGCCCCAGGTCCCGCTCGGCGCGGAGATAGGAGGCGATCATGGCGCCGGCCTCCGTCAGGAGCGGGACGCCGACCGGCCAGGACCGGCGCAGCCGGGCGCGAAGCTCGTCCCGGAAGGTGACGAGGGCGACGATCGACACGGCGACCGACCCGAACACGGCCGTCAGCGCGCCGGCGAGATTGCCGGCGACGGTGCCGGCGCCGGCGGACTCGCGCAGCGCGGCGGCCTGGGCGTCCATCCGGGCGACGCGATCGAGCACGAGCTCGGCCAGGAAGGCGTCGAAGTCCTCGAAGTGCCGGTGCAGGACGCCCTTGGCGCAGCCGGCCTCCGCGGTGACCGCCCGGCTGGTCAGCGCGCTCGGCCCGTCCCGCAACAGGATCCGCTCGGCGGCGTCGAACAACTGCTCACGCACGTCGCGGAGAGCCACCCCTGTCGGCACCGTCGCATCCCGCCTTCCATTTTCCGTCAACGCGGGGTTGACGAGTGGGCACGTGCCCATCCATAGTGGGCGCATGCCCACTATATCTCAGCCGGGAGCCTCTCTTCCCGAGCCCGAGCCGCATCAAGCTCGGCAGATGGCGGAATCGTTCGGCGTGGACGCCGAGCGCTACGACCGGACCCGACCCCACTACCCCGACGCCATGGTGGCCCGGATCGTCGCCGGCAGCCCCGGGCCCGACGTCCTCGACGTCGGCTGCGGCACCGGCATCGAGGCCCGGCAGTTCCAGGCGGCCGGCTGCAAGGTGCTCGGGGTCGATCCCGACGAGCGGATGGCCGACTTCGCGCGGCGCGAAGGGCTCGAGGTCGAGGTGTCGACGTTCGAGACCTGGGAGCCCGCCGGCCGGGACTTCGACGCGGTCGTCGCCGGACAGGCCTGGCACTGGGTGGACCCCGTCGCCGGCGCGACCAAGGCGGCGCGGGTGCTGCGTCCCGGCGGACGGCTGGCGGTGTTCTGGAACGCGTTCCAGGCCCCGCCCGATCTCGGCGCGGCCATCGCCGCGGTCTACCGCAGGATCATGCCCGACGCGCCGATCTACCAGCGCATGATGTCCGACGCGGACGCGTACGTGTCGCTGAGCGCCAAGGCCGCCGACGGCATCCGGCAGGCGGGCGCGTTCGGCGACGTGGAGGAGTGGCGCTTCGACTGGGAGCGGCCCTACACCCGCGACGAGTGGCTGGACCTGGTGCCCACCACCGGCGTCCACACCCGGCTCCCCGCGGCCACGCTGCAGGAGGTGCTCGCGGGCGTCGGCGCCGCCGTCGACGCGGCGGGGGGCGGCTTCACGATGCGCTACACCACGGTGGTGGTCACCGCGGCACGCGGCGCCTCCTGACCCCTACGGGTCCCCCACCCTGACCACCAGCCCGCGGATCTCGTAGCCGCCGATGTCGTTGTTGAAGCTCACGCGCGGCGCCGACGCCATTCGCACGCCGTCCATGGCGAACAGGCGGCTGAGGAAGACGTCCGTCTCCAGGATGGCGATGTTCGCCCCCGGGCACCGGTGCGGCCCGTCGCCGAAGGACAGCGCCGCGGCGCTCGTGCCCCCGTCGATGGCGCGGCCGGGGCAGACCGACAGCGGCAGCGAGCCCACGGCTCGGGGGTCGGTGTTGGCCGCGTCGACGAACACCTCGATCACCGCGCCCGGGGGCACCGTGACCGGCCCGTCGGCGCCGGCCAGGTCGAGGGCGGCGGTGGTGCGCCGGCGCAGCCGCCCGACCACGGGTTCGAGCCGCAGGATCTCGTGCAGGACGGCGAGGCGGCCGGGCTCGTCCGCCGCGCGGTAGTGCTCCAGCAGCGCCTCGTCGGTGAACAGGTGCCAGGCCGCGACGCAGATGAACTCGCGCGTGGTCACCATGCCGGCCGCGGCGAAGGTCAGGCACTCGCCGAGGATCTCGGCGTCCGTGCACCCTTCGGAGATCAGGTGCGAGATGAGGTCGTCGCGCGGCTCGCGGCGGTGGGCGCGGATCGCCGGGCGCACGTCGGCCAGGTAGACGCTCAGCCAGCTCACGTTCTGCCTGACCAGCCAGTAGATCCCGCTCGGGCTGGTCAGGCCGGGCCGGCCGAACTTCTCGGGGAAGAACCGTTCCAGTCTGGCGCGGATCCCGGGCCTGCTGGAGGTGAGGCCGATGATCGCGCTCGCCACCTCGATCGCCACGCCGAAGCTCAGCTCCGACAGGTGCGCCTCCCCCGCCTCCCGCAGCTCGGCGAGCCGGCTCTCCGCGACCCGCGCCATCAGGTCGCGATACCGCTCGTCCACCCTGCGGGGCGTGAAGAACCGCGCGGTCTGGCGGCGGTCCTCGCGGTGCTCGGGCCCGTCGCGGTAGAGGACCGGCCGCCGGATCCTGGCGGGCAGCTTCTCCACGGTCTCGACGCCCAGCCCGGCCTGGACGGTGTCGTAGCTGCGCAGCACGGCGCGGGCCTGCTCGTGGCCGCGGACCTCCCACGTGCCGTCGTCGGCGCGCCGGACCGGGCAGGCCCCGGGTGCGGCCTGGCGCGGGATCTTGCGCGTGTCTTCGCTGTGGTCGTTCACGCCGGCACGTCTCTCCCTGTCGTCGGGCCGCCGTTGACCATGCTCGTCCCCGTACGGCGTGAGATCAAGGGAACGGGGTGTCCGGGAAATACCGGATGTCATGGTTCGACTTGACTGATGATCTTCGATGCACCAGATTGTTCGCGACTTTTCGGACCGTTCCCAAGGAAACCCATGAAGCGAGCCATCATCGGTGCCGCCGTGGTCGCGGGCGTGGTGCAACTCACCGCCACGCCCGCGCAAGCGGCACCCACGATCGACCCGGTCAAGGCGCTCAAGGCCGAGTTAACCGCCGGCAGAGCCGTCAACGTGCAGTCCACGGCCAAGGTGACGTACACGCGCAGCCTGGTCGTCACCTCGGGGCTGGAGGGCACGATCGGGTTCGACCGGCGCGGCGCGGCCGCGTCCGATGTGGCCCAGACCCTGCAGTACAGCGAGGACCTCCTCCGCAGCGTGAAGAGGACGAAGCCGGCGGAGGTCGAGGCCCTCCAGCAGGGGCCCATCAGGATGATCTCCACCCGGGACGTGAGCTACGTCTCCGGCCCGATCGTCGACTCCGCGTTGCCCCAGGGCACGAGCTGGGTGCGCTACAGCCGGGCCGCTCTGCCGCCGAGCAACCTGGTGCTGAACGCCCTGGAGCCCGACACGCTCAAGACGCTCCTGTCCCACCGCACCTCGTGGCGTGACGGCGTGCTGAAGGGCTCGATCAAGGCCACCAAGCTCGCGGCGGTCTCCCCCTCGTTCGCGTCGCGCTTCGGTACGCGTTCCAGGAGCGGCCGCGACGGCAAGATCACCTACACCCTCTGGTTCGGCGGTGACGGCCTGGTCGAGCGGCTGTCCGCCAAGGCGGTCCTGCCCTACGGCAAGGGCTCCATGACGATCGAGTCGAGCACCCGCTACGCGGACTGGGGCCGCGAGGTCACCGTTCTCCTGCCCCTGCAGGGAGACGTGCTCGACCGGGACCAGCTCGAGGACAAGGTCCCGGCCGCGGTCCCGGGGATCTGGAACTAGACGCCGGTCCTTCGCCCGGCCGTGCCCATGAGGGCCGGCCGGGATTGCCCGGCTCCGGAGCATACTCTCGCGGGTGGTATGAAGTTGTTTGAGTGCTTTGTCCAGAATGTACGTGCATCGCACCCCCAACCTCCTGTCCCCTGCCAAAGAGGCTGCTCTCCCCGATGCCCGGATATATCAGGAAAAGCTTGGCGGTGGCGCTGGCCGTCGTCCTCACCTTGACCCTCGCGTCCCCGTCGAGCGCGGGGGCCGTCGCCGCGCCCAAGCGGCCGAACATCATCTTCTTCCTCGTCGACGACATGTCCGCCGAGCTGCTCCAGTACATGGACACGGTCAAGAGCCTGAGCCACGACGGCACCACGTTCACCGGCTACCACGTGGCCGACTCGCTCTGCTGTCCCTCCCGCGCCACCATGTTCACCGGCCGGTTCCCGCACAACACGGGCGTGCGGACCAACCAGGGCTACGACCACGGCGGCTACGGGGCGTTCGCCAAGCACGAGGGCAGGACGTACGCCGTCTCCCTGCATCAGGCCGGATATCGCACGGGCTACCTCGGCAAGTACATCAACGAGTATCCCGCGGGCCCCGGCTACCACGTCCCGCCCGGCTGGGACGAGTGGCACGTGACGGCGAGCGGCGGCTACAACGAGTTCAGGTACAAGCTCACCCGCTACATCAAGGAGGAAGCGGGCGGCCGGCGGCCGATCGACCCCTCCGGGGGCAAATATCTGGTCGACGAGCTGGGGCAGCGGGCGGTGGGCTTCATCGAGCGGTCCCGCCGGTACACCCCCGGCGAGCCGTTCTTCCTCCAGGTCTCGCCGTTCTCGCCGCACAACAGGGTCAACGTGAAGCGCGGCGACACGGAGCCGCGCTTCCCGCCCGCGCCGCGCGACCGGCCGAAGGACCGCTTCCCCGCAGGGGAGTTCCCCCATGGCGACTGCGGCGGCCCCGACTGCGACTCCATCGACGTGACCACCCTGCCGTCGTTCAACGAGGACACCTCCGACAAGCCCTCCTGGGTACGGCGGGAGCCCATCGGCCCGAAGATCACCGAGAAGCTCCGCGAGGACTTCCGCGACCGGATCCGCATGGTGCAGTCGATCGACGACATGGTGCAGCGCGTCCTGTCCGCGCTGACCGAGGAGGAGAAGCTGAACACGTACGTCGTGTTCACCAGCGACAACGGCTTCCACCTCGGGCAGCACCGCCTGGTGCGCGGCAAGGCCACCGCCTACGACCACGACGTACGGGTGCCGCTCCTGGTCAGGCGCCCGGCCTCGGGGCCGCGCGGCGACCTCGTGACGCCCGCCATCGCCCAGAACGTGGACCTGTTCGCGACCTTCCTCGACATGGCCGGCGTCGGCGCGGCGACGCGTGACAGCCGCGACGGCCGCAGCCTGCTGCCCCTCATCCAGGGTCAGAACGTCACCGGCTGGCGCGACGCGGCGCTGATCGAGCACGTCAAGCCGGACCCCCACGCGCCCGGCCAGCCCGACCCCGACGCGGACGCCATGAAGAAGGGCAACTCCCGGCCGCCCAGCTACTCCGCCGTGCGCACGGGCGGGGAGCTCTATGTCGAGTACAAGGGCGATCCGCGGCCCGAGTACTACAACACCGTCACCGATCCGCGCGAGGAGTCCAACGACCCCGGCAACGCCAGGACAGCCGCCCTGAGCAAGGTCCTCGACGGCCTGAAGAGGTGCGGCAAGCCGGGCGCGGTGGACTGCTGGACGGCCGCCCACCTGCGCTGACTCCTCAGAAGGCGAAGCCGCCCGGGCGGTCGTTGCGGTCGGCGATCAGGCCGGCCAGGGTGGCGACGGCGATCTCGGGCGGGGTGCGCGAGCCGATGTTGAGCCCGATGGGCCGGTGCACCCGGGCGACCTCCTCGGGAGGCACGCCGAGGTCGGCCAGCGCCCGCACGTGCGGCGCGGTGTGGCGGGCGCTGCCCATGATGCCGACCCACCGGACGGGGAACTTGAGCACGTCGCGCAGGACCGGTCCGATCTCCTCGCGGTGATGGTCGGTGAGCACCACGTCGGCCGTGCCGTCGAGCCAGGCGCCGAGCCCGGTCACCGCCGTGAATCCCTCGAGGCGGCGCTCAGGATCGGGCTCGACCAGGATCGGGCGGAAGCCGAGCTCGGCGCCGAACCTCAGCAGGCACTCGGCCACCGGGGAGGCGAAGACGGCGACCAGCGTCCGCCCGGCAGGCTCGACAGGGGCCTCGCTGTGGGCCTCGCGGTGAGCCACTGTGCACGCCGGGTCCTCTGCGTCATGGGTGTGGGCCATACTCGCAGTCTGGCACAAGCAGTCGATCATGCTCGCGAAGATCCCTATAGGCTTCGCCCATGGACGCCGACCCCAGGATCGACCGTACGAAGCCGCATTCCGCCCGGGTCTGGAACTACCTGCTCGGCGGGCAGGACAACTACGACGTGGACCGCGAGGCCGGGGACACCCTGCTGCGCGTGTTCCCCGATTTCGCGCAGGTGGCCACGCTGCAGCGCGAGTTCCTCCGGCGGGCGGTGACCTACCTCGTCACCGAGGCGGGCATCCGGCAGTTCCTCGACATCGGCTCGGGCCTGCCCACCGCCGACAACACGCACGAGGTGGCGCAGCGCCTCGCGCCCGAGTCCCGCGTCGTCTACGTCGACAACGACCCCCTGGTGCTCGTGCACGCCCGCGCCCTGCTCGCCGGGACCCCGCAGGGCAGGACCGCCTACGTCGAGGCCGACGTGCGCGACCCCGGCACCATCCTCGCCGCGGCGGCCGAGACCCTGGACTTCTCCCGGCCGATCGGCCTGATGATGCTCAGCATCGCCGGCCAGATCCCCGACGACGACCTCGCCGCCGATCTCGTCCGCCGTTACATCAAGGCGCTGCCGCCCGGCAGCCACCTGGCGCTGTCCGACGGCGCCGACGTCAACCCCTCGCTGGTGGCGGCGGTGAGCTCCTACAACGAGCGGGCCGCCTTCCCGTACACGCTGCGCAGCCCCGAGCGGCTCGCCGTCCACTTCAAGGGGCTCGAACTCGTGGACCCGGGCGTGGTCTCCACACCGCTCTGGCGGCCCCCGGCGGGAGCGCCACCCCAGCCGGCGATGATCAACGCGGTCTGCGGCGTGGGCCGCAAGCCCTGACGTGCGGGCGGTCCGGCGGGGTGCGCCGGACCGCCGCCCGGGTCAGGTGAGCTGGATGTAGTCGAGTTCGGCGTATCCGGTGCCGCCGGAGAAGAACGGCGAGCCCTTGGCCAGGCGGATCACGTTGTACCCGGCCCGGAGGGTGACGGTGGTGCCGACGGTCGCGCCGAACTCGCCCCACGCCGCGGTGGGCGGGTAGCTGACCGTGCTCCAGGAGCCGCCGTTGTAGGCCAGGCCCTGGGTCGCGGTGGCGCCGGTGCCGTTGGCGTAGCCGATGGTCATCGTGTACGCGCGCGCCGTGGGCACGTTCACCACGAAGTCGACGTAGCTGTCGGTACGCGGCGTGCCCGAGTTGTCGATCCGGCCCACGTAGCCGCCGCCCGACGCGCTGGAGGCGCTGAGCCGCTGCGCGCGGAAGACGGAGGCGTTCTCGGCCTCGTACCGCTGCTGGTAGGCGGGCACCCCGCTGACCGGCTCGACCACGAGCTGGTAGGCGCTGGTGGCCACCATGTTGGGCACGGACACGCTGAGCTGGCCGCCGCTGACCGTCCGGGTGGTCGTGGAGATCGTGGTGGGGGCGGTGACCGCGGTGAAGCGGCCGCTGGACGGGGTGGAGGTCAGCGTGACGCGGACGCTGGAGCCGAGCGCGCCGAGGCCCGTGAGGTTGACGGTGTTGGTGCCGGCCTCGTTGCCGAACGCCACGTTGACGATCTTGCGGGTGCCGTCGTAGGAGGCGAACCCGTCCAGGCCGGTCGTCGTGGTCGTCGTGGTCGTGACCATGTTCCCGGCCATGTCGCCGTACCACTTGTACAGCCACCAGGTGCCGGTGGGCTGGCTGTTGTTGACGACCAGGCCGTTCATGGTGCCGTACTCGTACCAGAAGGCCCGGTGCGCGGACTCCACGCCGCCCCGCTCCAGCTTGGCGACGTAGCTGGCGATCCGGCCGGGCACGTCGACCTCGCTGGTGGCGGCGTACTCGTTGATGGAGATGCGGCGCGGGCTGATGCCGAGCGAGGACTCCAGGTTGCGGTAGTCGGCGATGTCGGAGGCGATCCTGGTGGGGTTCTGCAGCTCGTGCCAGCAGATGATGTCCGGCAGGGTGCCGGTGTTCTTGGCGTTGGTGAGGAACGACTGCATCCAGGAGCGGTTGTAGGTGGCGGTGCTGGGGCCGACGATCGGCGTGAGCGTGTCGAGCGCGCGCACCGCCCGGTACGTACGCACCCAGGCGTCGTTGAAGTTGCCCGCCGCGGCGGTGTTCCACGTGTAGTCGGGCTCGTTCCAGAGCTCCCAGCCGATGACGTTCGTGACCGTGGTGGCCGACAGCCGGGCGTTGACCATGGTGTTGACCTTGGCCAGCCAGTCGTCCCAGCTCACCCACCTGTAGGGGAAGTCGGGATAGATGTCGGGCATCCGGATGAACTCGCCCGCGCCGGCCCGGGTGGCCTGCGGGGACACCAGCAGGGAGTCGCCGCCGGGCGGCTGGCCGTTGGGGCGCTGGCCGACGCCGGGCGCGGGCTGGGTGAGGGAGTTGACCTTGATCGGGAGGAGGGTGGAGTCGGCCGGCCGGGAGTTCTCGGCCAGGCCGTACAGGCCGCCGGAGGCGACGTGGGTGACCGGCCGGAACGGCTGCGCGACGTTGACGGTCAGCGTCGCGCCGGCGGCCGCGGCCGGGGGTGAGGCGGTCACCAGGGCAGTGGCCGTGGTGACCAGGGCTAAGGCGAGCACTCGGAATCGGGACATCGTGTCACTCTCCTTCGATGGGCAACCAGACACGCATGCTCGACGGGCCGCGCCTGGCCCACGAGTGGTACGGCCGCAGCGGCACGTCGAACCACTCGACGTCCGCCGCGGAGGCAGCCGCGGCGCCGGAATAGGCCCACGGCCGGTCGGGAGGTGCGGCCAGGCGGCCGCGCACCAGCACTTCGCCGGGCTCGGCCCGGGGGCCGGATCGGAGGTCGCGTCGGGGATCGCGTCGGGGATCGATCGTCAGGGCGTCGAGCCCGCCGGGGTGCGGGAGGTCGTGGGACTCGGCGCACAGGACCTCGGGGCCGCGCTCGACGGCGACGCAGCCGCGTACGGCGTCGATGCGGGGGTCCGGCCAGGTGAAGCGGGGCTCCATCGGCAGTTCGAGCGTGATCACCTCGCCCGCCCGGAACGCCCGCCGCACCGTGGCCATGCCGGGCTCGACCGGCCGCGCCCGCCCGTCCTCGGCGAGCGTGGCCCCGGCGGCCCAGGCGGGGACCCGCAGCGCCAGCGTCCAGAGCCCGTCGGCGAGGATCCGGACGCGGACGGTTCCGCTGTCGGGGTAGGCGGTCTCGACCTCCACCGCGACCTCCCGCCCGTCCGGCAGCTCGGCGCGGACGGTCGCGGGGGCGTACTGGTGGAGCTGCAGGCCGTCGTCGTCGGTGGTGGCGAGGTAGCCCTGGAGGCCGGCCAGGGTGCGGGCGACGTTGGTGGGGCAGCAGGACACGTCGAACCAGGCGGCCCTGACGCCGGCCTCGGCGCGCGGGCTCACCTCGTCCGGGTCCGCCTCCCGGCCCGGGGCCCGCTGGTGGAGGGGGTTGGCGTAGAAGAACGCCGTGCCGTCGGGGCTCGGGGAGGTCGCGATGACGTTGTAGAGCGTGCGCTCGATCAGGTCGGTGTAGCGGACGTCGCCGGTGGCGAGGTGGAGGCGCCAGGAGACCATGATCGAGGCGACGCCGGCGCACGTCTCGCAGTACGCCCGGTCCGGCGGCAGCTCCCAGTCCTCGCCGAAGCCCTCGTCCTGGTGGCGTGAGCCCATCCCGCCCGTGATGTACGTGCGGCGCGCGACCGAGCGCTCCCACTGCCGCTCCACGGCCCGCAGCAGCTCGTCGTCACCGCGCTCGACGGCGACGTCCACGGCGGCGGCGGTGAGGTAGAGCGCGCGGACCGCGTGGCCGCGCCACACGTCGGCCTCCCGGATCGGGATGTCGTCCTGGAAGTAGGCGCGGCCCAGGGGGATGTCCCTGAGCGTGCCGTGCCCGCGGCGGTCGAGGAAGATCCGCGCCTGCTCGACGTAGCGCTCCTCCCCCAGCGCCCGGCCGAGCTCGGCCAGGCCGACCTCGATCTCCGGATGCCCGCAGATCCCGGGCCGGCCGTCCGCGCCGAACGTGCGGCACACGTGGTCGGCGGCGCGGCGCGCGACCCGTACGAGGTCGTCCTCGCCGTGCGTGCGCAGCCGGGCCACCGCGGCTTGCAGGAGGTGGCCGGTGTTGTAGAGCTCGTGGCCCATCTCCAGGTCGCTGTAGCGCGGCGGCTGCGTGCCGTGCCCGAAGCAGGTGTTGAGGTAGCCGTCCGGGTCCTGGGCGCGGGCGATCCGCCCGGTGAGCCGCTTGATCGCCGCCTCCGCCCCCGGGTCGCCGGTACGGCCGCTCTCCCAGGACAGGGCCTCCAGGAGCTTGTAGACCTCCGAGTCGGAGAACGACCAGCCGGGGCGGTCGGGCGCGGTCGTCCCTTCGGCGACCCGGTCGAAGTTGGCGAGCCAGCCGAGGCGCTCCATCCACGACTCGCAGTGGGCGAGCGTCGCCGCGGCGTTCACGGCCTGCCGGCTCCCCCAGAACCCTCCGGTGATGGCGACCTGCGCGAGCCCGAGGGGGCGTACCCGGCCCTGGGACGGCAGCACGGGGCTGGTCATGTGGTGAACCTTTCGACGGATTGCTGTTCAGTCCTTCACGGCGCCCGCGGTGACCCCGGCGGCGATGTAGCGCTGCGCGAGGACCAGCAGGAAGGCCGCGGGGACGGACGCGATCACGGCGGTCGCCATGATCGAGTTCCACTGCGTGGTGTTGTTGCCGATGTAGCGGAAGATGCCGAGCGTGATCGGGATCACGTCGCTGTTGCGGTTGAGGGTCGAGGCGAAGATGAAGTCCGACCACGCCCACAGGAACGCGAAGAGCGAGACCGTGATCACCGAGTTGCGGCTCAGCGGCAGGATGATCGACCGGAACGTCCGCCAGGTGCTCGCCCCGTCGATCTGCGCGGCGGCCATGAGCTCGCCGGGGATGCTCGCCATGAACGCCCGGAAGAGCAGCACCCCGAACGGCACGGCCAGCGTCGAGTCGGCGACGATCAGGCCGGGGACGGTGTTGAGCATCCCGAGCCTGATGTAGATGGCATAGAAGCCCATGGCCATGACGACCGCGGGGATCATCTGCGCGACGAGGAGCAGGAAGTCGATCCCGCGCGCGCCGCGCGGGCGCAGCTTGGCCAGCGAGTAGCCCGCGGGCAGGGCGACGAGCAGCGTGAGCGCGACGGTGCCGAGGCCGATGAACAGGCTCGTGGCCAGGGCCGGCAACTGCTGGGCGAACGCCGCCGCGTACCCCTCGAACGTGGGGTTCCAGGGGAACCAGTGGGGCGGGTCGGCCCGCATGTCGCCCGTCCTGGTCAGCGAGACGTTGAACATCCAGTAGACCGGGAACAGCATCACCCCGACGAGGACGACGCCTGCCACGGTCTTCCAGCTCTTCATGCGCGCTCCTCCTTGCGCTGCAGGTGCACGTGCAGGAGCCCGGCGGCGAAGGCGATGAGGATCAGCAGGTTGCCGACGGCCGCCGCCGGTGAGAAGTCGGGCTGGCCGGTGCCGAACGCCTCCCGGTACGACCAGGTGGCCAGCGTCGTCGAGGCGTCCGCCGGGCCGCCCTTCGTCATGATCCAGATGATGTCGACGACCTTGAGCGTGTAGATCAGGCCGAGCAGCAGCGTGATCGCCGACACCGGGCGCAGCAGCGGGAAGGTGATGCGCCAGAAGCGCTGCCACCCGTTGGCCCCGTCCAGGCCGGCGGCCTCGTACAGGTCGGCGGAGATGTTCTGGAGCCCGGCGTAAAGGATCACCAGGTTGAACGGGACGCCGAGCCAGATGTTGGCGATCGTGACGGCCAGCAGCGAGGTGTCGGGAGAGGTGAGCCAGTTGATCTGGCCGATCCCGAACGCCTCCAGCGCCGCGTTCACGATGCCGTTGTCGCTGTTGAGCATCCACGACCAGGTCGAGGCGGAGACGATCAGCGGCAGCAGCCACGGGACCAGGAACATCGCGCGGAGCACCGCCGACAGGCGGAAGTTGCGGTGGAAGAAGACCGCGAGGGCCAGGCCGAGGGCGTACTGAGCCGCGATGGACACCAGCGTGAACAGGGCCGTGTTGCGCAGCGCCCGCAGGAAGGTGTCGTCGGACAGGATGTCGCGGTAGTTGTCCAGCCCGGTGAACTCGGGGTCGCCCCGCACGAACGCCCGGGGCGTGTAGTCGTGCACGCTGAGGTCGATGTTGCGGTAGAGCGGATAGGCGTAGAAGACGAGCAGGTAGATCACGAGCGGCGCGAGGAAGGCGTAGGCCGTCCACTGCCGCGAGCGCCCCCGCCGGGGAGCCGCGTGCGCCGCCCTGCCCACCGTCACCGCCTCGCCGGCCTCGCTGCTGAGAGAGGTCATCGGATCAGCCGCCGGTGGCCTGCTTCGCCTGGGCCTGCGCCTGCTTGAGCGCGTCGGCGGGGGTGGCCGAGCCGCTCAGCGCCTTCTGCACCCCGGTCCACAGCGCCTCGGAGATCTTCGGGTACTTGGTGCCGAGGTTGTCGCTGGTGCGGCCCTTGGCCGACTTCACGGCGTCGACCCACGGCTTGAGGCCCGGCTCCTTGGCGAGGATCGCCTGCTGGCCCTCGGCGGTGGAGGGGATGTAGTACGCGAACGTCGTACCGGTCTCCACCAGGCCCTCGGGCGTCGTCATGCATTCGAGGATCTTCTTGGTGACGGCGTAGCGCTTGGTGTCCTTCTGCACCGGGACCGTGATGAACTCACCGCCCGTGGGCGTGGGCGCGGTGCCCCCGTCCTTGCCGGGGATCTGCACGATGCCGGTGGGGAAGCCCGCCTTCTTGGCGCTGTCGATCTGCCAGGTGCCGTTCTCGGCGAACGCGAACTCCCCCGTCAGGAACTGCTCCCAGGTGGTGTTCTGGGAGTTGCTGATGACGGAGTTGGGGGCGGTGCCGTCCTTGACCCACGTGGTCCACAGGTCGAGCGCCGCGACGGCCTGGGGCGAGTCGAGCTGGGTCAGCTGCGCGCCGGAGCCCCAGAACCATGGCAGGAACTGGAACGAGCCCTCCTCCGTGCCGATGGCCGCGAACGTGATCGGCTTCTTGCCCGCGGCCTTGACCTTCTTCAGCGCCGCGTTGAGCGTGGCCCAGTCCTTGATCGAGCCGGGGTCGACGCCGGCCGCGTCGAGGATCTTCTTGTTGTAGTAGAGGGCGAGGGTGTTCGCGCCGATGGGGATGCCGTACGTCTTGCCGTCCAGCTCGCCGGCGGCGATGAGGTTCTTGTCGAACCGGGCCGTGTCCAGGCCGAAGTCGGACATCGTGGTGAGCATCCCGGCGTCCGCGAGCGTCGAGACGGCGGGGTTGTCGAGGAGGATGACGTCCGGGGCGTTGCCCTCCTGGCCGGCGAGCAGCGCCTGGTTGGTCAGCGCGGTGGTGTCGTAGGCGGTGCGCTGGATGGTGACGCCGGCCTGCTTGCCGCAGGAGTCCACCCGCTTCGCCCAGGCCGAGGCCGGGTCGTGCTGCGGGTACGGGTCCCACCAGGTGTACGCGCCGGCGCCGCCCGCGGAGGCGCTGGTGGCGGTGGTGCCACCGGTCTGCGGGGCGGACGCGCAGGCGGACGCGCTGACCGACAGGGCCAGAACGGCGGTTCCGAGGACCGCCGCCTTCGCGGAAACCGACGTGCGGTTCATCGAGGCCTCCAATGTTAGCGCTCACACTCGAGCGCGGCGGGAAGGTGTGTATCGGGCCCGCGAACTAGCGGGCGGCAGGGGGTGCGGTTGGCAGCGCGGTCGGGGGCACAGTGGGGGACGCTGCGGGGGGCGCTGTGGGGGGCGCTGTGGGGGGCGCTGTGGGGGGCGCTGTGGGGGGCGCTGCGGGGGGCGCTGTGCTTCCGCGCGAGACCAGTTCGGGAGAGATGAAGCGCACCACGAACGGCTCGTCGCGGGCCGCCGGCGATTCGACGCGGCGCACGAGCTGGCGTACGGCCATGGCGCCGAGCCGGTCGGGCGCGCTCTCGATGAACGAATAGGGCAGGGAGAAGGTCGCGGCGAACTCGGCGGAGTAGCGCCCGATGACCGAGAGGTCCTCGGGCACCCGCAGGCCGCGCTGGTGGGCGACGGAGGGGAGGGCCGCGGTGGCGGCCTCGTTGTTGAGCAGCAGGCCGGTCGCCGACGGGTAGGCGTCGAGCAGGGCGTTGAGCAGGCGTCCGACCGCGGGCTGGCGGGACTCGCCGTACACGGCGTGCAGGGTGACGCCGAGCTGGCGGGCCCGTTCGAGTGCGGCGTCGCGCAGGCGCCACACGTACGCGCCGCCGCGCTCGACGACGTGCTCGGGCTGCGAGATCAGGATGAGCTCGCGGTGGCCGAGCCGGTGGAGGTGCTCCACCATGGCCCGGCCGGCCTCCTCGAAGTCGAGGTCGAACACGTCGAGCCCCGAGCAGTCGCCCGGCAGGCCGACCAGGGCGCCCGGCTGCGGCGCGGCCCGCAGGATGGGCAGCCTCGGGTCGAACTGCGCGATGTTCATCAGGACGACGCCGTCCACCATGCGCGAGTCGGTGATGCGCCGCAGCGCCCGCACGCCGTCGGCCTCGGTGACCAGCAGCGTGTCGTAACCCAGGTCGCGGGCGGTGTTCGTGACGCCCAGGATGTACTGCATCATCGCGGGCGCGAACTCGTCTTCGTGGAACTGGGCGAGCAGACCGAGGACCTTGGTCTGGGATGTGGCCAGCGCTCGGGCGCCCGCGTTCGGCGTGTAGTCGAGCGCCTCGGCGGCCGCCAGCACGCGACGGCGGACCTCCTCCGAGATGGGCCGCTTGCCCGACAGCGCGTAGGACGCGGTGCTGCGGCTCACCCCGGCCTCCCGGGCCACGTCTCCGATCGTCGCCACTCTCACCTCCTGTACGTCATTGAACCGGTTCGACAGTTGCGTCGCGAAAACCCTCGGATCGCCGACCGGACGGCGCTTTTTCCTGGGGATCTGCAGGATCTATCGGCCCGCCGCCGGTCACGGCCGGGAACGGGCTCCACCTGCGGGCCGCCGGAATCAGCGAACCGGTTCAACGATGTGCCCCGACTGTCGCGCCGCCGGTGAGCGAGAGTCAAGAGTGAGGACGCTCGGCGATACCGAATCGTGACATGCCGGAAACGCCCATTGACGCGCGGGGCGCGGCTACGTAACCTACGCGAAACCCTCAGTTGCGTTCCTCGATCACCCTCCCTGAGATTTGTTAACGCTCACACCTCCCAGGGACTTCGTCATGACCATCAAGGCCATGTGGGCCGGGCTGCTCCCGGCCGCCCTCGTCGCCGCCTTAACCACGGGCGTCGCGGATGCGCGGACCGTGGATCCGCCCTCTCCCGTGCTCCTCTACACGTTCGACTCCGACGACCTCGCCACCGGCTCCATCACCGACTCCTCCGGCAACGGCCTGAACGGGACGCTGGTCAACGGCTCCACCGCCGCGCTGGTCGCTCGGCCACCCCGCTCGCATCCGAGTGTTGGAGCTACTCCAGGAAGGGCCGCTTCCCGTCCGGGATCTGCTGGCCCAGATCGACATCGAGGCC
>NZ_JBSGFQ010000180.1:0-18579 GCF_053603495.1 Nonomuraea sp. NPDC004186
GATCCCGGAGGGCCAACCTCCATCACCAGCACAGCACCGCCTTCAGAAAGCACGACCTCCTACATCGCAACCTCCAACAGCGTTCGTGGCACACGAATCTCCGCATCCTTCGACCGCTGCGAGCGACCCAGCAGCACCACCCACCCCGCGAGCCGAACCAACCAGCTGCAACGCCATGAACAGCGATCATGCCCGCCAGCGCGGAAACGCCAAACCCCAGATCAGCCCGCTGGCCGAGTTTCGGGCACCCACAGGTCCACGCCGCGCTCGTTCTCGTCCATTTCGAACACCGGCAGATCAGCTGAAACTCAGCGATAAAACGTCATCGGCCAAGGCGCTGGTATACCGCGCCCCACGGGTCAGAATGAATGATCGTCTGGCCAATCTCGGGACGCTGGCGCTCGATGGGCGTCTTCCGTGACGAATTCTCCTCGCATATGGTCGGCGTACGCGTATACCTATCGTAATGGACGTGCCAGTGGGGCCCCCTAGGGCCCCCTATGATTCGTCCAGGGGCCCCTATGCATTCCCTAGGCCATGTGCGCGGCTGACCGGCGATGGTACGAAAGCGTTCGTGACCAAGCGAAAAATATTATCCCTGACATCCAGCAGAATTCTCGGCGCGGTCGCGCTCACCGCGGGCCTGGCGACCGCGGCCCCGGCGGGCGCGACACTTGCGCCGGTCTGGGACCACCTGTCCTTTCCCTACGGATACACCGAATCCGAGAAGCAACTCAAGGAACTCAACGATGTCGCCGCGCTGAGCGGCACCCAAGCTTGGGCTGTGGGGCAGGTGCGGATGGAGGGCTCGCCGTACCCGCCGCCGGGTGTGGTCTGCCCCGATCTGTTTCGCTGGAACGGTCAGAAATGGGTGAACGACCGGCCGGATATCACCTGCCGGGGCGCGCTGACCTCGGTGTCGGCCGCCGCGGAGAACGACGTTTGGGTCACCGGTTCGACCATTGCCTACCACTGGGACGGTACGGCCTGGACCCTCATTCCGTACCCGACCGAACAGAACAACCCTTTCTACCTTGATGATGTCGCCGCGGTGGGCGGCACTGCCTTCGCGGTCGGCAGGTCCGACCAGTCGAGCGGTGAGGTTTCCACGGCGGGCGTGATCCGCTGGGACGGCACCGCCTGGCAGAAGATGAGCCTCCCGCCGCTCGCGGGCAACACCGACCTGAGCGCGGTGCATGCTCTGGCGCCGGACGACGTCTGGGCGGTCGGCACCACCAACCGCTACGGACCGAGCGCCGATGCGCACACCCTGGTGCTGCACTGGGACGGCCACACCTGGTCCCGGCTGCCGGATCCGCCGAAGGAAGCGCTGGTCGAGACCACCCTGGACGCGGTGGCCGCGCGGCCCGGCGAGGTGTGGGCGGCCGGTCAGCGGACCACCTACGAGGCCAACGGCTTTTCGGTCAAGAAGCGCGAGGCGTTCGCCATGCGCTGGAACGGTAGCGAGTGGACGGTGACGCCGACCCCGGCGACCACCGGCTGGTACGGATCCTCCATCACCTCGCTGGCCTGGAACGGCACCGAGGTGTGGGCCGGAGGCAGCGGGCAGGCCGACGCCACCGCGCGCAGCGTCGGTGTGCTGCTGCGCTGGAACGGCACTGCCTGGCAGCAGGCGCCGAAACCGCCGCTACTCGACGACTACCGGATCAAGCAGCTCGGCGCTGTGCCGGGCGGCGGCCTGTGGGCCACCGGCTACGGCACCAGGGAGACCGACGAGCGCGCCAAGGGCCAGTTCCTGGCCCGGTTCACCGGCTGAACCTTCCTCCCTGCGATGGCGTGGGTGATGTGCGCGAGCTGACCGCTGCTCGCACCGCCGCCGCGCTCGGGGCGCAGGTCGTTGTGCTGGCCAAATGCGAAGCCTCACGCGCCGACTACGAGCGGAGGGCCCCGGCCGGGGTTCGGGTGCTGGTCAACTGCCGTGACGTGCTGCTGGAGCAGTTGAAGGACGCCGACCTGCTGGTGGGCGCGGTCCTGGTCTCCACCTACGACACCTCGCCCATGATCACTGACGCGGATTTGGGGTGATGCGGCCCGGCGCGGTCATCGTCGACGCCACCTGCGGCTACGGGCCCGGCTATCTGCCGGCTGCGGGGCCGGTCCAGCAACCTGGCGATGAGCCCCGCTTGGTGGGAGGCATCCTTCACATCAAGGTCGACACGTGGCCGGCGCTGGTGTCGGCGACGGCCGCCTACACCAGCAACGCCGCCACATACCTGGTGAGGCTCGCCCGCGTTGTGCTCCTGGGAGAAGAGGACCCGGTCGTCCAGGCCGCGCAGATCTCCCGAGCCGGCCAGCTGACGCACCCGGTGCTCCTCCAGCACGCCCGCTTCTATGGGACGCAGCGATGACCGCCAGCACCGCCCCCGCCGTTACGGCCGGTCAGGCGCTGACCGAGAGGGGTTACGAGGAACGGGCCGCCACCTACGCGGCGGAGATTGCGTCACAAGCGCCGCCGCCGGAAGGCCGGCGCCGCGCCGGACAGCGTCTCCTCGGCCGACATTCCCCACGACGTGCCCGCCGCGTTCACCGCCGGAGCGCTCCTCGGCGTGGCCACCGACTGGCTCGAGCGCGGCTGCCCGCGCATCCCGGCCGAGATGGCCGCCCTGACCTGGCCCCTCCTTGTCACCGGCCCGTCCTTCTGAACGCATGCCCGGGAGGAGGGTGAGCAGGTACGCGGAGTGGACCCTGGCAGGAGCGGCGCAGGTGGCGAGGTCGGCGACGGCCAGGCCCAGGCGGGTGCGGAAGATGGCGTGTCCAGGCTCTGTCTCACCGACGAGGTACCGTTCGATCATCAGGGCGGTCTCCCGGTCGGCGTGCGGGTTGTCCACGAGGTGGCGCAGCACCTCCAGGCACGCGGAAACTTGGGCTTCCCACGACTACGTGATCATGCTGCCGTCCGGCACGGTCTGGGCGGCGTCCGCGTCCCTGTCGAGGTAGGGGTTCACGATCTTTACCTGGCGGCCGTCCAGCAGGTGCGGGCCGATCCCCTTGTCCTGTTCGACGTGGGCGGAGCGCTTCCTGCCACCGGCCGAGGCGCACGAGGGCGCGGGTGCCTTCGGACAGGTAGACGCGATACGCCCAGATGCGCAGCTCCTGCTGCTCCTGCGGGCTGTCGATCAGGTCCTGGGTCGGCAGCGACCGGCCCTCGATGATGGCAAGAGTGTTGGTCTGCAGGGCGTGGTAGAGGGTGCTGAGTGAGGCCCACGCCGTCTCGGCGTCGCCTCCCCGGATGCGCAGCCGTGCCAGGTTCACGACGGGTTCGAGCATGCGCGTGGCTTGCCGGACGGTGAGGTGGCCAGCGTTGCGGTAGGGGGCGATCTGCCGCCGGCACAGTTCCCGCGCCAGTTCGGACAGGCTGCAGTCGCCGGCAATCAGGGCGGCCCGATTGAGCGCTCGGGCAGCGCCGAGAAGCGGGTCGGCGGCGTCCTCGATGTCGCGGAGCGAGAGTACGGACCTCGGCCACCCGCTCGGCGAGGGGCGGGTACGTGGGGCGCGGCCGGTCAACCAGCGGGCGAGCTGGGCCATATCGGCCGCCGTCATGGCCTCACGGCGAAGAAGAGCGCTTCGGGATGATGCGCTCTCTGCGGGCCGGGACACCGAGTGGGCTGGCTGATCTGCGTGGTGAGCCACTCGGGCCATAACGGCTGTCTGGCGCGCCGGCCGGGATGAGCCGCGTTGCCGTCCGCCTGATGATCGACGTATTCGTCGAGCGCGACCTGCCCCGCCGTGAACGGCGCAGCGCCCGCCGCGCAGTATCAGGTGCGTTCTGGAGGCCGCTGCGCGGGGGATGTGGTTGACCTGTCGCCGTCTGAGCTGTCGTGGCGCCGGTCTTGGTGAGATTCGCGGGGGGAGGGGGTGCGGCCGTCAGCGAGGATGGCCAGGATGCGGTCGGCGTCGGTGAGCAGGCTGCCGCTGAGGGCCCAGCCAGTGGGGTGGTTCACGTGGCCGTGCCGGATCTGGCTGGTCATCTGCTCGTGGATGCGGGCGGCCTGGGCGCGGGCGCGGCCCAGCAGAATGCGCGTGCGGACCGGGTCGCCGCCGCGTGCGCTCGTGCTGGTCAAGGTGTCGGCCAGCAGGTCGAGCAGGTCGGCGTAGTCGCGGGCGTAGTCGTGACTGACGTCCTGGATCGTGGTGACCGGCGCACGAGAGGTGCTGTGGTGGTCGAGGGGGAACAGGGCGTGCACGATGGCGCGGACATGCGTGGCGAGCCTGGCCAGAATTTGCAGGGTCTGCTGTGCAGTCTGGTCGTGGCCGGTATCCGGTCGGTCGGCGCGCGGTCGGCGACGCAGGCGGTGGCGCAGGCGGTGGCGCAGGTTGTAGCGGTGGCTTTCTGCGCTGTCGGCCACGGCGGAGGTGGCGGTGGCCAGGTACTCATCCAGCCGGTGGGCCTGGCGCTTCCAGTCTGGCAGCGCCGAGAGGTCCCAGCCGTCGCGCAGCCCGTTGGCTATCGCGGTGAGCAGGCCGGACACCTCGCGGGCCAGGCGCCGCACGGCGACGTTGGGGCGGTCGCGATACAGCGGCGGCCACAGCACCGTGTTGACGATCGCCCCGCACAGCGCCCCGGCGGCGGTGGCCACCACGTAGGCGGCCAGGTAGCGGTCTTGGGAGGCGGCGCCGAAGGAAAGCATGAGCACCGCGGTGGTGGCCACATCGCTGCCGTAGCGGCCCATCCGGTGCCAGCGCGCGGCCACCAGCGCCGGCGGCACGACCAGAATCAGGCTGAGCACGCCCAGGCCGAGCAGGTGCCCGATGCTGCCGGCCAGGATCACCCCCGCGGCGACCGCAGCGACCCGGCGCAGCCCGTTGGTCAATGTCTGGTACACGGTGGCATGCACCATGATCACCGCGGTGGCCGGGGCGATCCAGGTAGCCTCGGTCGGCAGCAACCGGCTGGCCAGCAGCCAGGCCAACACCGCCGCCAAGGTCGCCTTGGCGATCTGCCGCACGTGCAGCCGCTGATGCGATCCTGGCCTGGCCAGCCCTTGAGCCTGAGCGCGGACATAGGACGTCTCCCGCCTGGCCGCGGCGGACAGACGGTGCACCCAGGCGCGGTTCATCGAATCTCCTTGATCCTGGAGACCCTGTCCTTCAGGGTGGGAAAGCGTGGTACCCCTGTGACAGGACCGAACACACGAACGATACCTAACCGATCTTCCCAGCAACTGGTGGGACGTGGCGCAGCTGATGAAGCGGGCCCACAAGTACCGCTTCAACCCGACCCCTGATCAGGACGAACAGCTCGTTCGGACATTTGGGTGCGCAGGTCTGGTCTACAGCAAGGCGTTGGAAGAGCGCACCCGCGCCTACGCCCTGGAGGGTCGCCGGGTCTTCTATGCGGAGTCGTCGGCGGCGCCGACGGCGTGGAAGCGCAGCGGCGCCTACGACTCCCTGCCGGAGGTGTCGTCCCTGCCGCGGCTGCAGGTGCTGCAGCACCTGCGGGCGGCGTTCGCCAGCTTCTTCGCCAAGCGGGCCGGATATCCGGCGTTCAGGAGCAGGAAAGAAAGCGCAGGCGTCGGCGGAGTACACCCGCCAGGTCACCCAGCCGCCCGCCCACCTGACGACGGCCGAGGCGGACCTGCGGCACAAGCTGCCACCTCCCGCAGTGACGACCACGAGAGCCGTATCCGCCGCCGGGAGGCGCATCCTCTGGCTCGCCGCAGGCGCGGCCGCCGGCCTAGGATCGCTCGACACGGTTGCGATCGCAAGGGCGTCTACCCGTGGTGCGGCGGGTATGGCGGCTGCACGTAATGCACCTGCTGCACCGGCAGGTGCCGCGTCACCCGCCACCCGATGAATGTCACCGGAATCGCGACGAACAGCCACATCCCGAACGTGATCAATACAAGCCACCAGTGGATGAACACCCACAGGAGGATGTGGATGACCGCCGCAATCGGGTTGAACTCTTTCACCGTCGTGTACTGCATCGGCCCGTACTGAGGGCCCGGCATCGGCGCCGGCATGTACGGCTGGCTGTACGGCTGTGGTTGGTAGGGCTGCTGATACTGCGGCCCAGACTGGCCGTACTGCCGTCCGTACGGGTCCTGCGGCTGCTGGGGGAAGCCCATGATGCTCCTGATCGTGGACGGCTCGTTTGGGACGTTCCAAGCATCTCGCTGGTGGATGTGGATCACGTGTCCACATCCGAACATCTCCTCGGCGGCGGTGACCGTTACGAGCAAAGGGAGCGTTGTTGACGACGATGGCCGCCTGTCCGAGATCGACGCCAAGCTTGACAGGCTGATCGCCAAGCACGACGCCAAGGGGCGGTCGTCGACGAAAGTGTCCAGCCGGGCGGCGTGGTCGGGGATGAAGTCGCCGAGCCGGGCCGAGTCGCCGTCATCGGAGACGGACGGCGCGTCCAGGGACAGAGTGCTGTAGGCACTGGAGGCGTGCTCGCTCCCCTCGTCGATGGTGCTGCCGACCGATTGGCGAGCCCGTCGGTGTGGAGCAGCAACATAGTGCCGAGCGCTGAGGCCCACGACGTCGCCAGCGGGTGGTAGGGCCGACCCTGGCGGGCAGGAGAGGGTCCTCCTGGAGGAGCAGCCATGGCGCATGACGACCGAGATCCTTCCACCCCGCCCGTCCCCGAGCCTGGCGCGGGCGTGGCCGGACGTGGAAACGGCAGGCGGAGTGTTTCCGCCTGCCGGATCTCAATGCCCCGTAAGAGGCGCCGATGTCAGGGCAGCAGCGCGGCGGCCTTGACCGTGTGCAGGTGGATCACGATGTCGAAGGACTCGCCGAGAGCGACCTTGGTGGCCTGTTCGGGTGACCAGAAGCCGCCGCCGATGAGACGGGTGGGGCGGCTTTCGGCCAGCCAGGTCCGTGCGACCTGGGGCGCGGTGCGGGTGTCGAGGATGAAGTCGCGGTAGCGGACCTGGTCCAAGACGTACTCGTTGTAGTCGCTGCCGGCGGCGTCCACCGAGCCCTTGCACGTGAGGGGCCGCTCAGCCGGGCGTGAACCGGCCGGGCACTCGCCCTTGTCGATCAGGAAGTTGTAGCCGCCCTGGTCGAAGGAGGTGCCGGCGGTGACGAAGCGGCGGCCCAGACGCTCGCGCAGGACGCCGCCCATCGGGGCGGGGACGAACATCGTGTCGATCGGGGTGTAGCTGATGTGCGCGTTCAGCCCCGACATCTGGATCTTGTGGCCGGTCGTCTTGTTCCACCAGATGACGTTGTCGGCCATGGCCTTGTCCCGGTAGACCTGCGCCTGGCGGCGGCCCTCGGCGGTGGCCTGGTCGAAGGCGAAGTCGGTGAAGGTCTGCGACAGAGCCCGGGCGTGCTGCAGCGCCCACCGGTAGTCTTCGGCGCCCGCTCCGGGCGCCTGCTTGGCAAGCAGTTGCAGGGCCTTGGTGGCGCGCTGGGCGTGGTCCTGGCGGGTGGCCAGCGGCTGGGACAGGGCCAGGCCCATGTACTCACCGGCGTTGGGGGTGGTGGGCCGCAGTCCGTCGTACAGCTGGGTGAACTGCTCCAGCAGGTCGGGGTGGTGCTGCTTGACGTAGGCGAGGACCTTGTCGAACAGCACGTCGCCGGGGTAGAGCAGGTCGGCGCCCATGAACTGGACCTTCGCCTTGTGGGTGGCGTTGTAGGAGCGCATCCAGGTGATCAGGCCGAGGAACTCGCGGTTGTCGAACAGGTCGTAGGGGCCCTTGACCTCGTCGTGCATGATCGTGCGCGGGTCGCCCTTGCCGTACAGGACGAAGTCGTTCAGCCGCACGCCGGTGCTCCAGCTCAGCTCCCGGGCGAAGGTCGTGAAGCCCTTCTCGGTCACCAGGTAACGCAGCAGCCGCTGGTTGAGGGTGTAGAACTCGGCGGTGCTGTGGGTGGCCTCGCCCACGCCGACCACCTGCGCGCCCGCCACCATCGCGCCGAACGCCTTAAGGTCACGCTGGTCTGCCTGGGAGGTGTCGGAAGCCAGCGGCTTGGCCACCTCGTCGAGCGCGGCGACGACCTTCGCCTCACCGGTGTCGGCGACGGCGGAGGTGGAGGTGGAGGTGGTGGCCACGGTGGCGGCGGCCAGGCCGACGGTCAGGGCCGTGGCCCAGGTCCTGCTGTTCATGATGGTATTTCCATTGTCTGAGAGGTTGTTGACGGATGTAACCCTCGGGGCGGGCGCCGACAGCCGCCTGACAGGACGCTGACGGTGCTCGGCGAGCCTGTCAGCGCAAGCCGGTCACGGCCGGACCCACGGGGCCTGGACGGCGGAGGTCGTCGCCGCCGTACGGCCGTGGTCAGACGCGCGGACCGAGGAAGCAGCCGCCTGAGGCGTCGATGACCTGTCCAGTCACCCAACCGCCCGCCTCGGAGGCCAGGAAGGCGACCACCTCGGCGATGTCGGCGGGCTGACCCACCCGGGGGATCGCGTTGCCGCTGCCCACCATCTGCTGGACCTGCGGGTTGTCGATCATCCACGGGTTCATGTCGGTCACGGTCGGGCCGGGCGCGACGGCGTTCACGGTGATGCCTCGCGCGCCGAGGGTCTGCGCGAGAGAACGGCTCAGCACCTCGACGGCGGCCTTGCTCATCGCGTACGGCTGCTCGGGCATCGCGATCCTGGTCGCGGCGGTGGTCAGGCTGATGATCCACCCGCCGTCGTTCAGCAGGGGCAGGGTCCGCTGGATGATGAACAGCGGGGCTTTGGTGTTGATCGCGATCAGCCGGTCGAACGCCTCCGGGGTGATCGTCTCGATCGTCTCGGCGGTGATGCCGGCGTTGTTGACCAGGATGTCCAGCCGCACCTGACCGGTCCCGTCGCCAAGACCGGCCTCCAGGGCGGCGAACAGGGTGTCGACGTCGCCGGGCACCCCCAGCTCAGCCCGGACAACGAAGGCCTGGCCGCCGTCCTTCTCGATCAGCTGCGCGGTCTCGCGGGCGGCCGTCTCGTTGTTGCCGTAGTGCACGGCCACCAGCGCCCCATCGGCCGCCAGCCGCCGCGCGATGGCCCGTCCGATGCACGCTAGGCACCGGTGACCAGGGCTGTCCTGCCCATCAGGCTCGTCATTGTGTTGCTCCAGGAAGGTCTGGTTCTGACGGCTCAAGGATGGAGGCGGGTGATCAGCCGCATCAATGACGCAGAACGCGGTGCAGCGTCAACATGACGCTAAAGGTAAGGAGATCATGGAGCTTCGGGACATCGAGATCTTCCTGGTGCTGGCCGCAGAGCTGCACTTCGGACGTACGGCGGATCGGCCCTGCACCCGATGTACAACGGCATGCGTGACGGCCTCGAACGCGCCATGCGCGCCGCACAAGGAAAGACGCACGTCCTGCGGGTGGGCATGGTCAACGCCAACCACGAAGATCTGCGTCCGCTGTTCGACGCTTTCGAGGCCCGCAACCCGACGAGCGACGTGAAATTTCGTTACGTCAACTTCGGTGACCCCTTCGGCCCGCTGCGGGCGGGAGCGGTCGATGTGCAGATCGTCTGGCTCCCCGTCCGGGAGACGGACCTCACCGTGGGCCCGGTCGTCTACATCGAACCCGTCGTCCTCGCGATGGGGACCGGCCACCGGCTCGCGGGGCGGCGGTCGGTCTGTTACGAAGATCTGGCAGACGAGGTCGTCATGGGCGGCGCCAAGCCGGACCACTGGCGCGACGTGCTCGTTCCCCGGCACACCCCGAGTGGCCGGTCGATCCCGATCGGACCCACCGCCACGAGCTCGGCGGAGATGATCTCTCTGCTGACCAATGGTGAGGCGGTTTCTCCCGTACACGCGCACGCGGTGGGCGCTGATCTGGCGCACGGCCACTGAGACCGACGCCATCCGGTCCTTGGCGCGGGCCGCCTAGGAGCTCGGCGCGCTCGATGCACCTCAACCCTCGATCCTGCCGCCGTAGGGGCGTTCCAGGCGGCGGGGCAGCGAAATCTGGATGAGCGAACTGGCAGAGCGCAGCCTGCCCTTGAGCGGGTACCGCTCGAATATTGAGTTGCGTGCACTGAAGTCCTCGATCACCGTTTACGGTTCGGACGGCCCGACTTTGCAACACATCATGTCCGTGCTGACCGCGACATCGTGGTGAAGGTGCTCGCCGCCGGAAAGGACCCCAAGACCTGCCGAGCTGGCGAACTCGCCCAAGGCGAAGCGGCCACCGTCGGCGCCGACCACGGCGCCCGCGAGATCCTCCGCACCATGGCCAGCCACAAGGTACGCCGCCTGCCCGTCATCGACGGACACAAGCTCGTCGGCATCGTCGCCCTCGCCGAGGTGGCCAGAACCGTCCCGGACGCCACCGCAGGCGACCTGCTCGAATCCCTCACCTCCGACTGGCGGCGGTGTCGGCGCTACCCTCGCAGACCGTCCTGCGAGGGTATGAGCTGATCCTGCGGATCTCCCAGCCCGGCGCCGCTCACCTGGTCAGGCGGCTTGCGGAACAGTGCTGGATCACGAATGATCGAACGACTCTCCAAGGAGCAGCGTGAACACCTGGTGACGATCGCGGTAGCGCTGTTCGGCACCGAGGCGCGCCAGTTCCCGGCGACTCGCCGACACGCAGCCGCTCTGAGTGACTTGCGTACCGGTTCTCAATCCGTCGGGTCCTCTTGATCAACATCCGGTCCTGTTCAGAACCTACAAGCCGCAGGGTATCGTGCCTGGCCCCGCACAGGACCGTGCTCGGGGTGGTACATCATCGTCTTCCTGCGGAAACCCATGGGACGACTCGTTCGGCGGCGGGCTTCATGCCGTTTACTTCTCCGACCAGGGGTATGGGCCGTGAGCCGGACCGAGTGGATCAACGCCTGGAGGCCTTCAACATGCGAGCCGTTGTCGTCAACTGCATCTTGGAACCGGCTCCGGCGCCGACGAACACCGGCGCGCCGGCCGACATGGTCGCTGACGAACTGCACGGCCGGGGAGTCACGGTCGAGACGTACCGAGCGGTCGACCAGAACATCCCGCCGGGAGTGCAAACCGATATGGGGGGAAGGTGACGGATGGCCGCGGATTCACCGGAGCCTGCCTCCGTGCCCAAATCCTCATCGTCGTTCCCCACCTGGGTGGGCACCCCTCTTCGCTGACCCAGCGGGTGATCGAGCGGATGGAGGCGATGTTGTCGGAAACAGGCGACGGCGGGCTTCCGGTCGCCTACTACCGCGTGGCCGGAGTGGTGGTCACCGGCAATGAGGACGGCGCCCATCATGTGATCAGCGAGATCGCCGTGCGCTGCGGGACATCGACTACACGGTGCCCGGCCAGGCGTGGACCTGCTGGCACCTCGGACCCGGGGCGGGACCTGACTATCCGGACTGCGAGCAGGGGCGCGACTGGTCGCACAAGACCGGCCGCGCAATGGCCTCGAACCTGTACGCCGTCGCGCAGGCGCTTGCCGCCAAGCCCATACCGACCTCGCCGGAGTAGCGCACATGTACCGTAACGCTTCGCGGCACCGAGACCTCACAGGTGAGCTCGGGCTGAACCGGCCCGGTTACCTGAAAACTCAAATCCCCCTATGCATATTCGGCCAGATGGTGGCTGACCACCAGGCCTTGGCCTATCGGCGGGGCGCCATCGTCCGTATTTTCCGCGCTGAAAGGTCCAAACCATTGTTACGCATGCATCACCAGCACCACGCCGGTGTGACTGTGATCGTGCTGGCCGGAGAGATCGACCTGGCCACCGCTCCTCAATTGCACGACTTCATCAATGAAGTCCGTCAGACGCCTGCCGACCATCTGGTCTTCGATATGGCTGAGGTCACTTTCGTGGACAGCAGCGCCCTGCGTGTGTTGCTGGACGCCTTCTCCTTGGCTCAGCAGCACGGCGGTTCCGTCCACCTGACTGCACTGCGTGGCTCGCCCGCCCGGCTCATAGAGATCACCAAGGTCGGGGAACACTTGCGACTGCATACCAGTACCGAAATCGCTCTGGCGGCCATTTGTATTATGCCGGACCTGCCCGCGCCCACTCGCGACGCCTCCGGTGTCCCGGGACCTTGCTCTTCATGACGCGAGGCGGGTTCTATAGGAGACCGCAGCGCTCAGAATTCCGGCATTCAGGTTCGCTTTCACGTGCCTGGCCGCCATCGCCAGTGGCGGTGCCGTACAGGGGCGGCGTACGTGGCCGGGGTTATGCGCGGAAGGCATCACCCGGTATGCGAACAGATGATGTCCTCGCGGAGGTGCAGCCGGCCCAGTAGAACGCCCTCGCGCAATGCCCACGGGCAGATCCGTAGGTACGTCGGGCCAGGGCGGCAATTGTGGCGTCGGCGACGATCGCGCCGGCCATGATCTGGCTGGCGCGGGGCGCCGATCAGAAAGCCGGGCACGTTGCGCAGGTGTCTTGCCGGCCAGGAGTGTGAGAGTGCCACGTCGGGATCCTCACGAGTCCCGTACGCGATCTCCATGGATCCGCCACCGATGTCAGCCAGCGACCACGCCGGGAAACACCTGCCCCTCGGCCTCCACCAGCGCCACCGGCACGCCCATGATGCCGGCCGCCGGCCGGGCGACCGGTATCCGGCGCCGACGACAACCCGCCCCGGCGCCCCGTGGTCGGCCGGCCTGACCACGGCGGAGTCTCGATCGGCTCGCTCATCGGCCGCGCCTGCCCGGCCTCAGACCGCCGTAGCTGTGCGGGAGTTCGTGGTGGCCACGTCCTTCCATGTCGTGGCGGTGGCGAAGTCGACCATCGTGAGCATGCGAAGAGGCGGAACGACCCGGAGAGAGCCAGGTCCGTGACGCTCACCCGGCCACCCGGACCGCGCCGCCCGACGCAGCACGCCAGAGTGTCATGGACGTGGCGGATGTCTGCTCGTTTCCGGCCCGAGGCTCAGGGCAGGTGCCCCGTCATGGCTACCCTCCTGTGGATCATCGCCGTCATCCTCGTCATCGCCGGCATCTACGTGCTCCTGGCCCGCCGCGACATCCTGTGGGGCATCGTCCTGATCGTCGTCGGGCTACTGGTCGGCCCCGGCGGTGTGAGCATCTTCAACGTCTGACCTTCGGCCACGGGTCCTGGCCGCCACCGGCTCCGGGTGTGCTCGAGGAATCGGTGCCGGCTGCTCGAGAAGGCTCCTGCAGGCCCTGAGCCTCCCGGGAGCCGTGCTGTGCCAAGTGCCGACCCGGGGCTCTAGTCCTCTCCCGCGGCCCCATCACACGTTGTGAGGGCCGCCGGGGTGGGGGGGTGACCAGCGTGCAGGTGCTGTTCGCTGATGGGCCTGCGCCACGGGAGGGTACCGGCGCCCCGCCGACGCTCACCCCGCCCGAACCATCCCGTCTGAACCATTCCCCAAGGAGGCCGTCCATGGACGCCATCGTGATGCTCAAAGACGACCACAAAACCGTGGAGAAGCTGTTCAAGCAGTTCGAGAAGACCGACTCTGAGGCCCATCAGGACAAGCAGCGAATCGTGGCCGAGGTCATCGAGGAACTGACCGTCCACACCTACATCGAGGAGACGATCTTCTACCCGGCCGCCCGCTCAGGCGCCCCCGACACCACCGATCACGTCCTGGAGAGCGTCGAGGAGCACCACGTCGTCGTCTGGATGCTGTCAGAGCTCAAGGACCTCGACCCCGCCGACGAGCGCTACGACGCCAAGATGACCGTCTTGATGGAGAACGTCCGCCACCACATCAAGGAAGAAGAGCAGGACTGGTTCCCCGAGGTCCGCCAGGCCATGGGCCGCACCCGGCTGCGGGAGTTGGGCGAGCAGATGGCCAAGGCCAAGAGCGACGCTCCCCGTGATCCCCTCGCCATCCCCAGCGCCTCGCAGTAACGACGCGTTCGATCATCGCCCAGGCCGGCTCCGGTTCGCCTCGACCAGGTCCACGTCATCCGCCTGGCCTAGGGATCGGCCGGGTTCTGGCCTGTAGGCCGTACCAGGCAGGTCTCGTACGCCAGGATCACGAGCTGGATGCGGTCCCGCAGCCCGAGCTTGTTGATCATGTGGGTGATATGGGTCTTGACGGTGTGCGGGCTGATGAAGAGCCGCCGCGCGATCCGGCTGTTGGACTGCCCTGCGGCGACCAGCCTGATGACTTCGTGCTCGCGTGGGGTCAGCGACGCCAGCCGGGTGCGGAGGTCTTGACCGGGCCGTGGCCGGTGGGCGAACTGCTCGATCACCCGGCGGGTGACGCCCGGAGAGAGCAACGCCCCGCCGGCCGCGACCGACCGGACGGCGCTGCGCAGCTCATCGCCGCCGATCTCTTTGGTGAGGAAACCACTGGCGCCGAGGCGTAGTGCCTCGAAGACGTGTCCGTCGGTGTCGAACGTGGTCACGACGATCACGCGGCAGTTCGGTACGTGTGCCAGGAGGCGTTCGGTGGCGGCCAGGCCGTCGAGGCCGGGCATACGGATGTCCATCAGCGCCACGTCGGGCCGATGCGTACGAGCTTGGTGTACGGCTTCGTCGCCGGTGGCGGCCTCCGCGGTCACCGTGATGTCGCGTGCTCGGCCGAGCAGGGTGCGGAACCCGGCCCGTACGAGGGCCTGGTCGTCGGCGATCAGGACGGTGATGGTCATGCGGCCGGTCCAGGAGGTGTGGGGATGACGGCCCGCATGGCGAATCCGCGCTCGGCGGGACCGGCTGTCAGAGTTCCGCCCAGGGTCGCGACGCGTTCCCGCATGCCGTCGATGCCGTGTCCGGTGTCCGTCGCGCCCTCGCGTGTGACGGTACGGCCGTCGTCGGAGACGATGACCTGGACCTCGCCCGGCGTGTGCCGGATGACGACCTCGGCGTGGCGGGCGTCCGCGTGCTTTACGGTATTCGTCAGCGCTTCCTGGACCACGCCATCCAGGCGAGCGGCGCCGGCACAGGCGCGCCCTCCTGCCGGACGGCCACCTCCAGCCCCGCAGGGCGTAACCGTTCCACCAGGGCGGACAACTCGCCGCCTGCACCCTCGCCGTCGTCGCGAAGCGCGCCGATCAGCGCGCGCAACTTCGTCATGGCCTGCCCGCGCACCCGCTGCGCGGTCAGTACCGCCTCCCTGACCATGTCCGGGTCGTGGTCGAAGGCGTCCTCGGCCACCGTGAACTGCACCCCGAGTACGGCCAGCGTGTGCGCGACGACATCGTGCACATCACGGGCCAGCGCCATCCGCTAGGCGGCCCGCAGCCGGGCTTGCGTCTCCTCCTTCAACCGCCGCTCGGACCGGTAGGCGGCGGACGCGGCCAGGACCAGGCCCAGCCAAAGGGCCTCGCCGCCGAGCGCCCGACCTGCCACGGCCGACCCCGCCACCAGATACAGCGTCCCGAGACCGACGGCCCACGCGAGGTGCCCGCGCTGCGCCGCGCGTCCGTACGCCAGGCTGGCGGGCCATACCCACGCACCGGCGGTCAGGCCCGCCGCGGCCAGCCCGAACACCAGGGTCGCGGAGGCGGCCAGCGCGCCCACCGGCCACCGTTGCCCGGCCGCCTGCAAGAGGGGCAGGCACACCGCCAGGCAGATGATCCCCGCGCTCGATGCCCGGTCCCCGAGCAACAGGCTGCCCGCGACGACGCCGAGCCCGGTCGCCACGGCCGACTTGTCGACGTTCACACGCATGACGGTAGCCATCGCCGGGTACGCCGGCCCAGCCGCGGGGGCGGAAATACGCGAAAGGATGACACCGTACGCCGGAGGACCACGAACGCATCACGACTGTGCTCCGATGCGAACCCCGCCGCGGGCCACCTGGTTTCGACGGCCATGAGAAGCATCATCGCACTGGTCCTGGCGGCGACGCTCAACGCCGCTCCCGCCCAGGCGATCCGCGACGCCGTACAAGCCGTGGTGGACGCCGGCGCGCCCGCCGCCGTACTGGCGATCCGTACGGAAAAGGGGGTTGAGGACGTCGCCGCCGGGGTCGCCGACACACGCACCGGCCGGCCCGCGAAGGCGGGCGACCGCTACCGCATCGCCAGCATCACCAAGACCTTCACCGCTGTGGTCGTGCTCCAGCTCGTCGCCGAACACAAGATCGGCCTCGACGAGCCCATCGGCCGCTACCTGGAGGGCGTCCCCAGCGGCTCCCGCGTCACTGCCAGGGACCTGCTCCGCCACACCAGCGGCCTGCCCGACTTCTACGACGCGCTCGGCCTGAAGACGTCCGCCGACTGGCAGCGGCGCCGCCTCGAACGCCTCACCGACGGCCGCAGGCTGTCCCTCGCTTTCAGCCTCCCGGCCACCGAGCCCGGCAGCCCGGAGGCGACATACTCGAACATCGACTACGTCCTGCTGGGCAAGCTCGTCGAGCGCGTCACCGGCGACACCTTCGCCGGTCAGGTCGCCCGCCGCGTCGTCAGGCCGCTCCGACCGCGTGACACGTACTACGCCGACGGCCAGGCCGCCATCCGGGACCGTCACCTGCACGGGTTACCTGCCCGTCGACCTGCCGGGCAAGCCGGACGCCGACTTCGCCCACTTGGTGGACTTCACCACCCAGACCATCAACCAGAGCGGCCCGGCCGGATCGATGATCTCCACGGTGGACGAGCTGACCCAGGTCTACCGCGCGCTGTTCACCGGGAAGCTGCTGCCGCCCGCGCTCATGAAAGAGATGACCGCCACGGTGCCCGTCCGTGACAACCCCATGCCGTGGGTGCAGGGCTTCGGGCTCGGTGTGCACCGGTACGACCTCGGCTGCGGCCCGGTCTACGGCCACATCGGCGGCGTGCGCGGCTACACCGGCATCGTCGTCAGCACTCTCGACGGCCGCCGCCAGGCCGCCGTCGCCGTCACCCTCAACCCGAATCCGGCCGCGGTGCTCTCTGCTGCCATGGGGGGCTATGCCTGGCCCACTTGCAGGTGAGCTTCCACACGTAGTCGGGCAGGTCCACGACGAACCCGTCACATCGCCGTCGTCCGACTCCCCCGCCCCACCAAGCGCAACATCGGCAGAGCCTGTACCTGACTTTCGTCCACAACGCGGCCAGCCACACCAGAAGCCCCATCCCGAAGACGACGCCAGCTGACCTCGCCTTCACCATCGAGACGGAGAGCAGACCGAACGACACCCTCCAACTTGGCGTACGACAGGCGCGCTCAATCGAGAAGCCGTCCGTTCTCTCCGAGATCGAGCGTGGCCAGCTCGGCCCGGGACGCCACCCCGAGCTTCGGATACGCCTTGTACAGGTGATAGCCGATGGTCCGCGGGCTGAGGAAGAGTTGTGCGGCGATGTCCCTGTTGCTCATGCCCCTGGCCGCCATCCGGATGATCTGCAGTTCCTGGGGCGTGAGCCGATCCAGCGCTCCGGCGGGAACATGTCCCTCCATGATCTGGCGTTCCCCCGCGGCGCGCAGCTCCGCACGAGCGCGGTCGGCCCACGGACGCGAGCCGAGCCGTTCGAAGATCTCCATGGCGGACCGCAACTGACGGCAGGCGTCCGCGCGCCGGCGCAGCCGTCGTAGCCACTCGCCGTACAGCAGTTCCGTACGGGCCCGCTCGAACAACCGGCCGCCCCGCAGGTGCAGCCGAAGCGCCTGTTCGAAATACCGCTCGGCCTCCTCGTCCGGGGCCAGCAGCGCCCGGCAGCGCAGTGCCACCGCGCCGGCCCAGGGCATGGGGGTCTGGGCGGCCCATATCTGCACCCGTTCGGAGGCCGCCGCCGCGAAGTCGTTCCGGCCGGCCCTCACCGCCGCCTCGACCAGGTCCGGCATACGGTGCATGACCATCACGGTACGGGCTGCGGGCCCGAAGGCGCCGAACTCCTCGGCCCGGTGCAGAGCCGCCTCCGGCCGTCCCAAGGCGAGGTCGAGCAGGTTGAGCGAGACGCATCGCATGCCTCCCGTGGCGGCGTCGCGAACGCCGGCGATCTCCTCCGCCAGCGCCTGGCAGCGCTCTTCGTCGCCTTCGATCGCGGCCAGGTAGGTCATGACTCCGATCAGCAGAGCCGCGTAGTGCCCCTGGTCGGTGTCACGCGCGATGCGCAGTCCTTCCTTGGCGCTGGCCAGGGCGTCACGGTGCAGCCCGAGGAACATCTGGGAGCGGGCCACGAGGACGAGCGCCAGCGGCAGGAGCCCGATCGCGCCCTGGGCGCGACATTCGCGCTCGATGGCCGCGGCCCTTTCGTAGGCGACCATGTCGTCGCCGATCACCAGGTCCCAGATGGCGAGCCGGGCGCGTTCCTGGAGCTCCATGGGCTCGGAGCGGTCGCGCAAGCCTTCGATCAGGTCGCGTAGCCACGCCAGGCCCGTCGGTGGCTCCTCGGCGGCCAGGCCACCCATTCCTGCGAGCGCTCGCGTCAACGGCCACAGCCGGCCCGCGGTGGGGACGCGCAATTGGGATACGCGTGCCGCCGTCTGAGTGAGAGCGGTGTAGTCGCTGCCGATCCAGGCCGGGGTGAGTGCTTCGAAGTACAGCATGATGGCCACGTCCTCGGCCTGCTCGATGACGGTCTCAGCCGCCTGGGCGAGGAGCGTGTGGGCGATCTGCGCGTGACCGTGCGCCATCGCGACCATCGCGCGAGTCCGGGCGAGGAACGCCAGCGCCATCGGGTCGGTCACCTCTGATGCCGCCCTGTCGGCGAGGTCCGCCGCACGTGCGTACAGCCCGGCCTCCGCGGCCGCCGCCGCGGCGGCGGTGAGACGACGGCCTCGGTCGCGCGGGTCGGGGCTGACGACCCCCTCAGGGTCCTGGTCG
>NZ_JBSGFQ010000181.1:0-18516 GCF_053603495.1 Nonomuraea sp. NPDC004186
TCACACCGGCTGCCGGACAGATACTTGCGCTATGAGCGGTGCGCTGCTGACGGATCTGTACGAGCTCAAGATGGCCGCAAGCTACTTGCGCCATGACATGACCGGCCAGGCCACCTTCAGCCTCTTCGCACGCAAGTTGCCGCCAAGCCGCGGGTTCCTGGTCACTGCGGGGCTGGCCGCGTGCCTCGACTTCTTGGAGTCGTTCTCCTTCGACCAGGACGATCTTTCCTACCTTGCCGATGTCGAGAAGCTTCCGCCGGAGACCGTGGAGTCGTTCAGGAAATTGCACTTCACCGGGGACGTGTGGGCGATACCAGAGGGTCAGGTGGTGTATGCGGGGGAGCCGTTGCTGGAGGTGACAGCGCCGATCGCCGAAGCGCAACTGGTCGAGACAGTCCTGCTCAACCACATGACCTTCCAGACCAGTGTGGCCACCAAGGCGGCGCGCTGCGTCCTCGCCGCAGACGGCGCCGAGCTGATCGATTTCGCCTTCCGCCGCACGCAGGGAATCGATGCCGCGATGGCCGTGGCCCGTACGACCGCCATCGCAGGCTTCTCGGCCACCAGCAATGTCGAGGCGGCGCGTAGATACGGCCTGCGGGCCGTGGGCACCATGGCGCACTCGTACATCGAGGCGTTCGGCGACGAACGGACCGCCTTCGAGACCTTCGCCCTCGATCACGGTGGCAGAACCACCTTCCTCGTCGACACTTACGACACTGTGGCGGGAGTACGAGCTGTCATCGACGTGGTCAGACGGCTACGTCTGCCGGGCACGGTCGGCGTCCGGCTCGACTCGGGCGACCTGGCCCAGCTTGCCCGGAAGGCCCGGCAGCTGCTCGACGGGAGCGGTCTGCAAGAAGCCCGCATCCTGGCCAGCGGCGGCCTTGACGAATACGCCATTGCCGACCTCGTCGCCCAGAACGCCCCCATCGACGCCTACGCCGTGGGCACCAAAGTGGGCGTATCCGCTGATGCTCCATATCTCGATAGCGCCTACAAACTGGTCGAGTACGACGATTGCCCGGTGATGAAGCTGTCGCCTGGCAAGATCACTGCTCCAGGCAAGAAGCAGGTTTTTCGCGGTCTATACGCCGATGTCGTGGGACTGCGCTCCGAGAAGGCACCTCCGGGCCATGTGCCGCTGCTCGTTGCCGTGATGCGTGAAGGGCATCGGCTCACGCCTGCCGAGCCGCTGGCCGAAGTGTCGAAGCGGTGCGCCGCTGCTCTGGCCCGGCTTCCCGAAGCCGCCCGCGCACTGCATGAGCCCGTACCGCCCCCGGTGCGTCAGAGCCCCTCCCTTACCCGGCTGTGCACTCAGGTGCGAGCAGCACTCGCCGCGGCGTAGAGCACAGCAGAGCCGGCTTTCCGAGCTCGTGAAGTGCCTGGCGCCCAGTAGGGCGAGCCTCGCCGCATCGGCATCACCGCCGTCCTACGTCATGACGATGTTCTGTCTCGGGCACGATCAAGACCGATGGGTCGCGCGGTTACACGGCGACGCCATCGGCCTGGTCGTTCGTCGTCCTGGGCTGATCACTCCTTCGGCTGGGTGGCTCCCTCGATGGGGATGTGCCGTCCTTCTGGCCTCTTTTCGGCCAGCCCCACGCTCACTTCGAGGATCCCCTGGTCGTAGACGGCCTTGACGTCGTTCTCGTCTGCTCCCTGAGGCAGCGAGATGGAGCGGGTGAAGGCCCCGTACCGGAATTCGGTGCGGTACTGCTCCCGGTGCTCCTCGCGCCGCTCCGCGTGGATGGTGAGGACCCCATTGGTCAAGTCGATCTCGACATCCTTCTCGGGATCGATCCCTGGCAGTTCGACGCGGAGAACGTACCTGCCATCCCTGACGTAGTCCTCGAACCGCATGGACTGCCATGTGCGCGACCGCATAGCGGCCAGCGGCTCTTCGAACCAGTCGAACAGATCGGGTAGGAAGCGCTCCCTACGCATCAGCGTGTCCATGGATACCTCCATGTCCTTTCGGGTGCTATATGGGTATTAATCCCATTTGTAGAGGCTTCGGTGCAGGGGCGGAAGTCCTGGGTGCCGGGGTCTTTCGGCCCGCCGTGTCGCCGGTGCGGTCCAGCCGATGGGAGGGGATTCGTGATGACGTGGGATCTCATCCACAAAGCTGGCCGCCAGACTGCCGCGCCCAACCTGGCCGACTATGGGAAGGAATGCAGCACGTTTTCCTGGGAGACGGCTCAGCGGGCCTTCCTCTGCGGGCTGCCCGGTGGCCGGGGGCTGAACATCGCGTACGAGGCCGTCGACCGCCACCTGGATGGGCCTCGGCGCGACCACGTGGCGCTGCGGTGTGTGAGCAAAGATGATCAGGTCGTCGATCTGACCTACTGGGATCTTCATGTCGCGACGAACCGCTTCGCCAACGTGCTGCGCGGCCTGGGCGTCGGCAAGGGTGAGAGAGTGTTCACCCTCCTCGGCAGGACGCCCGAGCTCTACGTGACGGTGCTGGGGACGCTCAAGAACGTCGGCGTGCTCTCCCCGCTGTTCTCCGCGTTCGGCCCCGAACCGATTCGCGAGCGGCTGCGTCTCGGGGACGGGCGTGTGCTGGTCACCACCCCTGAGCTGTACGCGCGGAAGATCGCGGCCGTTCGAGAGTCACTGCCGGGCCTGAAACACGTGCTGGTGACCGGTGGCGGGCCCGCGCCTGAAGGCACCTTGCTCCTGAACGACCTGATGGCGGGCGCCGGCGAGGATTTCGAGATACCGCCCACCGACCCGGAGGACATGGCGCTGCTCCACTTCACCAGCGGCACCACAGGCAAGCCCAAAGGCGCGGTGCACGTGCACCAGGCCGTGCTCGCCCACCACGTGACCGCGGTCTACGCCCTCGACCTGCGACCGTCGGACGTCTTCTGGTGCACCGCCGATCCCGGCTGGGTCACCGGTATGTCTTATGGCGTGATTGCGCCCCTCAGCCTCGGGCTCACCCTCGTCGTGGACGCGGGGGAATTCGACGCCCGCCGCTGGTATCGTGTGCTACGGGACCAGCGGGTGACCGTCTGCTACACCGCCCCGACCGCTCTGCGCATGCTCATGCGCAGCGGCGATGCCCTGCCCCGTGAGTACGATCTGTCCCGGCTGCGGTTCATCGCCAGCGTCGGTGAACCGCTCAACCCCGAAGTGACGGTCTGGGGTCTGCGGACGCTCGGCCTGCCGGTCCATGACAACTGGTGGCAGACGGAGACCGGCGCCATCATGATCAGCAACTATGCCTCGATGGACATCAAGCCGGGCTCCATGGGGCGTCCCCTGCCCGGGATCGAGGCGGCGCTGCTGGAGCGAGGTGAGGACGGTCGCGCCCGCGTCGTCGACGGTCAGGTACGGGTGATCGAGGATCCCGATGTCGACGGGGAGCTCGCGCTGCGACCTGGCTGGCCCTCGATGTTCCGCGGTTACCTGGGCGAGCCCGAGCGGTACGCCAAGGCGTTCGCTGGAGGCTGGTATCTGTCTGGCGACATCGCCCGCAGAGATCAGGACGGGTATTTCTGGTTCGTGGCGCGCGCCGACGACGTGATCAAGTCGGCAGGTCACCTCATCGGGCCGTTCGAGGTGGAATCGGTGCTGATGGAGCATCCTGCCGTCGCCGAGGCCGGAGTGATAGGCAGGCCCGACCCGGTGGCGGGCGAACTGGTGAAGGCGTTCGTCACGCTGAACTCCGGCTACGAGCCCGCCGAGGCGCTCCGGCGCGAACTGGTCGCCTTCGGCCGCCGCAGGCTGGGCGCGGTCGCACCGAAGGAGATCGCCTTCGACCAGAACCTGCCGCACACCCGCAGCGGCAAGGTCATGCGCCGTCTCCTGAAAGCCCGTGAGCTCGGCCTTCCCGAGGGCGACATCTCGACGCTGGAACACCCCGCCCAATGAACGCCGCGTCATCCAGGTCCGGTACGGGCAGCCAGGAACTCAGCCCCTCCCGCCACGCTGGTGAGCGCGCGGTAATCGTCCTCTTCGATGCGGTAGCCGCTGGCATTGCTCAGCGCTTCGACGAAGCTGAGGAAATCCAGCGAGTCCAGTTCGAGGGCGTCGCGGAAGTCGGCCTCCGGCGGCAGTGCCATAAGGTCCGATTCCGGCGCCACCTGGGCCAGCGCGCGCTCGATGAGCTCACGCGCCTCCTGCGGCGTCATAGCACCTCCGGATGGTTGAGCAGCCGGTCGACGGCGGCGAGGAATCGGCCGCCGGTGAAGCCGTCAGTGGCACGATGATCAGCCGCGAGCGTGACGGTGGCCACCGGCCGGACCCCGAGCAGCCCGTCGACCGCCCAGGGACGGTCGAGAATCTTGCCGAAGCCGACAAGAGCCACCTGCGGGGGATAGATGACACCGTGGACGGCCTCCACGCCCTGATCACCGAGGTTGGTGACGGTGATGGTGGCCTCGGTCATCTCCGAACCGCGCAGCCGGCCGGCGCGCGACCGCGTCACCAGGTCCTTCAACGCGGCCATGAGGTCGCCGAGATCCCGGCCGGTGACATCGTGCAGGGCGGGCGCGATCAGGCCGCCGCCCTTGAGCGAGATCGCCACCCCCAGGTTCACCGACTTTCCGGGTACGAAGGCGTCGTCGATCCAGAAGCCGTTGAGCTGCGGGATCTCCTCGGCAGCGCGCGCGGCGGCCTTGAGGAGCAGAACTGCGGGCAGCAGCCGCTGGGACACCGGCAAGTCGCGGTTACGTTGGCGTAGCCACTCCAACGCGGCGCTCATGTCCACGGTCGTGCTCAGGTAGTAATGCGGAATCTCTCGTTTCGACCTGGTCATCGCACGTGCGATCGCCTGGCGCATGGCGCCCCGGCGGCCTTCCATCCCGGGCCCTCCGACGGTCTCGACCGGTGCCTTCTGAGGTACGCCGGTTCGTGCCGCCGCCTCGCGGACGTCATCGGCGCGGATCGCGCCCGAGCGGCCCGTGCCCTGGACGGAGTCGAGGTCGACGCCGAGCTCCAGGGCGATCCTGCGAGCGAGTGGCGAGGCCTTCACCCGGGGCTCGGCGCGTTCGACGTCCGCCCGGGTCACTCGCCCGCCCGGGCCGGTGCCGTGCACGGCCGCCAGGTCGAGACCCCTTTTCTCGGCGAGGTGGCGCACGATCGGGGACGTGACGGGCGGCGTGGGTTGCGGGACCGGTTCCGGAACCCTGGCCGTAGGCTCCGGACGCGGCCGCTTCTTCCCGGCTCGTGCCGGCGGCCGTTTCCGGACGACCGATGGCGGCTCGGCGGCGACACGAGGCTCGGCCGGGGCCGCGGCACCGGCGATGAGGGCGAGGGGCGTACCGACCGGGACCCGCTCGCCGACGTCCACCAGCAAGCTGTCCACCACACCCGTATGGAATGACTCGACCTCGATCAGGGCTTTGTCGGTGTCGATGACCGCGATGACGTCGCCCTTGCGGACCGGGTCTCCGGGATGGACCAGCCATTCGGCGACGCTGCCCGACTCCATGTCGGCGCCGAGCGAGGGCATCCGGAACTCCGCCGGTTCGCCCGTCATGCGGCGACCACCTCTTGCGCCGCCGCGACGATCGCAGGCACCTGGGGAATGGCGGCCTCTTCAAGATGGTGGGCGTAGGGGATGGGGATCTCGGCGGTGCACACCCGTGCGATCGGCGCGTCGAGCTGGTAGAAGGCCTGCTCGACGATGCGGGCGCTGATCTCCGCCGACAGACTGCCCGAGCGCCAGCCCTCGTCCACGATGACGACGCGGTGCGTCCGGCTGACCGACTCCATGAGCGTGGCATCGTCGAGGGGACGCAGGGTGCGCAGGTCGATCACGTCTGCCTCTATGCCTTCGGCGGCCAGGGCATCGGCCGCCGACAGCGTCTTTCCCGCGGTGCCGCCGTAGCCGATCAGCGTGACGTGTTCGCCGGACCGTCGCAGCGCCGCGTGGGAGATGTCCACCGGCCCGGGGCGCGGCACCCCCGACAGGTTGTACAGCGAGCCGTGCTCGAAGATCAGAACAGGATCGGGGTCCTCCAGCGCCGGCCAGAGCATGCCGCGGGCATCCTCCAAGGTCGCGGGGGCGAGGATCTTCAGGCCAGGGATGTGGGCATACCAGCCCTCCAGGCTGTGCGAATGCTGCGCGGCCAGTTGCCTTCCGGCTCCGGTGGTCATCCGGATCACCAACGGGACGTTGAGCTGCCCCCCGGACATGTGCAGGAGCGTCGCGGCGTTGTTGAGGATCTGGTCAAGCGCCAGCAGCGAGAAGTTGACCGTCATCACCTCCACGATCGGCCGCATCCCGCCCAGCGCCGCCCCGATCCCGGCGCCGACGAAGGCAGCCTCGGACAGCGGAGTGTCCCGGATTCGTTCGGGACCGAACTCCTCCAGCAGGCCCAGGCTCACGGCGAAGCAACCGCCGTAGGCTCCGACGTCCTCGCCCATGAGGAAGACGCGCTCATCGCGGCGCATCGCCTCGCGGATCGCCTCTCTCATGGCCTCGCGGTAGGTCGTCGTGCCTTCGGTCAAGACGCCACCTCCGCGCGCCTTGTGCCGCTCGACGGCGGGATCTCGCTGTAGACGAACTTGGTGAGGTCCTCCTCGGGCTCGACCGGCGCCTGCTCGGCGAAGGCGACGGCCTGATCGATTTCTTCAGCCACCTCTTTCTCGAGCAGGGCGAGATCGTCGCCGGTGAGCTCCTGCGCCGCCGTCATCCGTGCGATGAGCGCTTCGATCGGATCACGCTTCTTCCACTCCTCGACCTCGGCCTTGTCTCGGTAGCGCTCCGGGTCGTACATCGAGTGCGCACGGAAGCGATAGGTGCACAGCTCCAGGAAGTGCGGACCCGCACCTGCCCGGATCGACTCCGCGGCCCTGGCCGCAGCCTCGGCGACCGCCGGTGCGTCCATGCCGTCCACCGGCCAGGCCACGACGCCGTAGCCCGCGGCGCGCAGCGCCAGGTCGGTCTGGGCGTGCGTTTTCGCCAGTGCGGTACCCATCGCGTACAGATTGTTCTCGCAGGCGAACAACACCGGCAGCCCCCAGAGCGCGGCCAGGTTGAGGCACTCGTGGAACTCGCCTTCGGCCATCGCCCCGTCGCCGAAGAAGCATGTGGTCACACGGTCGCGCCCGTGGAATTTGTCGGCCAGGGCGAGCCCGACCGCGAGGGGAAGACCGCCGCCGACGATCGCGTTCCCGCCGTAGAAGCCGTGGGCGGTGTCGAAGAGGTGCATGGAGCCGCCTCGCCCCCGGCTGCATCCGGTGGCCTTGCCGTACATCTCGGCCATGATCGCTGTGGCCGGCACCCCGCGGGCAAGCGCGTGCCCGTGCTCCCGGTACGTCGACACGACCACGTCGTCCGGGGCCAGGGCCTGGCAGACCCCGGCGGCCACGGCCTCCTCGCCGATGTACAGGTGCATGAACCCGCGGATCTTCTCGCTGCTGTAAAGCTCGACGCAGCGTTCCTCGAACCGGCGGATGCGCAGCATCTGGCGCAGCAGCTCGCTGTGCTGATTGGTCCCAGTTCTGCCCTTGCGTCCCATGAGTCTTCCCTCGCCTCTCATGAGCTAGACCGCTCAGGTGATACGGCCTGCTCAGAACGGCGTCATGAGTGCTTCACAAACCCCAGTTCCCCGTATGGCGGTAACCATCCCCACGTCGCCCGCATATGACCCGATACGAAAGTCCCGCACGGCGAGGGACCAAATCCTCTAACCGGACAAATTGCCACAAGCAAAGACTGAGAGAAGGAATCATCAGGAGGCGATCAAGGTGGTCACTCTCAGCATCATCAAGGCCGATACCGGAGGGTTCGTCGGTCACTCGGCCGTGCATCCGGACATGATGGCCGAGGCTCGTCGTGAAATGACCCGAGCCATCGAGTCAGGGCTGCTCATCGACGGCCACGTGGCCAGTTGCGGCGACGACGTCTCGCTCATCATGACCCACACCTACGGTCCCGACGCGGATCTCATCCACTCCTTCGCCTGGGACACCTTCCAGGCCACGACGCACATCGCCAAGGAACTCGGCCTCTACGGCGCCGGCCAGGACCTGCTGTCGGACGCCTTCTCCGGCAACCTGCGCGGCATGGGGCCCGGCTACGCCGAGCTCGAGTTCGAGGAACGCCCTTCGGAGCCGGTGATCTGCTTCCTGGCCGACAAGACCGAGCCCGGAGCGTGGAACCTGCCGCTGTACAAGATCTTCGCCGACCCGTTCAACACCGTTGGGCTGGTCATCGACCAGAAGATGCACGCCGGTTTCACCTTCGAGGTCTACGACCTGTACGAGGAGAAGCGGATCATCTTCGACTGCCCCGCCGAACTGTACGAGATGCTCATGTACATCGGCGCCCCGGCGCGCTATGTGATCCACACCGTCCGTTCCAAGACGCTCGGCGAGACCGCGGCCGCTACCAGCACCCAGCGGTTGTCGCTCATCGCGGGCAAGTATGTCGGCAAGGACGATCCCGTGATGATCGTTCGCTGCCAGTCAGGGCTGCCTGCCGTGGGTGAAGTGCTGGAGCCGTTCACGTTCGCCTACGGGGTCGCCGGCTGCATGCGCGGCTCGCACCACGCACCGCTCATGCCCGTGCCCAGCAATGACGCGCATCCGTCGCGTTTCGACGGTCCACCGCGCGTGGTGGCGTTGGGCTTCCAGCTCCACGACAGCAAGCTGATCGGCCCACGTGAGCTGTTCGCCGACCCGGCCTTCGACCGGGCGCGCGAGCAGGCGAACGAAGAGATGGACTACTTCCGCCGCCACGGTCCGTTCGAGCCGCACCGGCTGCCGCTGGACGACCTGGAGTACACCACGATGACGGTCCTCAGGGAGAGGCTCGCGGGCCGCTGGACTCCCATGACGACCGAGTTGGCCACAGCAGGTCAGCGGCGAGGTTGATCGTCACTACGGCGGCGGACCACGGCGACCGGGCAGTGAGCGTGGTGCAGCACGCCGTGGCTGACGGAGCCGAGCACCGCTATCCCATGCCCGCGATTGCCCACCACGAGCAGGTCCGCGTCTTTGGACGCCTCAGTGAGCGCCGCGACCGGATGCACGGAGGTGATGTCCGCGATCGCGTCGACCTCAGGGTGTTTGGCCCGCCAAGGGGTGAGCCGATCGTGGACGAAGTCGTACTGGGCTCGTTGTAGCCGGTCCAGGTCGAGCGTGACCGCGTGAATGGGGACGGCGTAGGCGTAGAGGACGTGCAGCGGCACTCCGCGCAGGGACGCTTCGGCGAAGGCGTGGGCCAGGGCGGGCTCGGAGGAGGCGGTCTCGTCCAGGCCGACCAGGAGCCGCCCATGGTCAGCCTCTACCGGGCGTACGACGACGACCGTGCCGTGGGCGTGGCCTGCCACGCGCAGGCTCACCGAGCCGAGCAACGCGCTCGCGAATCTGCCCCGGCCGCGCGAGCCGACCACCAGTTCGGCGGCCGGCTCCGCCTGCGCCCGCAGCTCGGCCACCGGCGATCCGATCTCCACCTTGGTGGCGACCTCGATGCCGGGCCAGCGGGTCATGACAGCCTGGGCCTTCTTCTTCAACATCGCCTCGGCGGCCTCCCTGAGGTCCTCCAGCAGGCCAGGGATCGAGTAACGCGGAAGTTCGTAGGAGCCGTGTTCGATCACATGTACGAGCTCAAGCCGGAGTCTTTTGCGCGCGGCGTCGACAGCAGCCCAAGCGATGGCGGCATCGGCGCCCGGCGAGTCGTCAGTCCCCACGACGATGACGTCGTTCATGGTTGCGCCTTTCGCTAGCCGTTGAGGACGTCGTACGGGCACTCTGCCCGAAGCATGGCAAAACCACGGCAAAGATCCTCAAGGCTGGCCGTTGATCCGGAGTCGGATCTCCCCTGTGAACAGAAGGTCCAAGGCCCTGCTGAGGCAGGGTCGTATGCCCCTGTCGTGAACCTTTGCCGCCGCCGCAGGCTGAAAGATGGGGGGAGGTATGTGATGAGGCTCGCGAGTCAGTGGGTGATGCTTCGCATGCGCCGGTACTGGCTGGGGCGCAATCCGCTGCGTCGTCGCTCCGATCGGCTGGAAGCGGCAGGTGTGTTCGTCACGTTGGTTCTGCTGCTGTTGAGCGTCTGGCCGGCCGTCGTCGTGGGGCGCCTGATCTATGAGAGGGGCCTGCAGGCCGAGCGAGCCGGCCAGGGCATCCGCCAGTCAGTGGCGGCGATCCTGGTGCGGGACGCGTCGTACACCCTTCCTACCGGAGGTGGCGAGGATGGCGTGGAGCCGGGATCACACGCTCCCGCGCGGTGGATGGCTCCGTCCGGTCACTGGAAGATGGGCGAGGTGGCCGTGCCCGCGGGCACCAGAGCGGGTACGTCCGTAAAGGTGTGGATCGACGGTCACGGCGAGTTGACCACGCCTCCGACGAGCCACGCGGAAACACTGATGGGCGCCATGGTCGCGGCCTTCCTGGTCGTCGTGGGATCAGCGGCTACCCTGTCGTTGGCCTTCCGGGTCTTCAGAGGGTTGCTCGACAGAGGGCGGTACGCGGCGTGGGACGCCTCCTGGGCGGAGGCGTGCGCGCGGTGGCGCCGTCACAAACCTGACGGGTAGCCCGTTACATCTCACACGGCGTACAGCGAGAGTCGAAGATCAGGTTTTGTCCGCCACGGCGATCACGACCAGCGGGCCCTTGGCGTACTGGACGAGGGCATGGCTGACCGATCCGAAGAACGCGCTGACAGGGCCGTGCCCACGTGAGCCCACCACCAGCAGACCGGCCTCCGCGGACGCCCTCAGCAGGACGTCGACGGGATGCCCGCGGACCAGCCGTGGCACCAGCTTGACCGTCGGACCGCGATCGCGGAAATCCGCGATCGCCGCCTCCAGGAGTTGCCGATGAGCGTCCGATTCTCCAACGAGGCCCGTAGCCTGCCTACCGCTTACTGGGTTCCAGGCATGGACCGCGTACAGTTCGGCGCCGCGTAGAGAGGCTTCTGCGTAGGCGAACTCCATCGCGGTCTCGGAGCGGGATGAGCCGTCCACGCCGACGACCACCTCGTTGCGCGGATGTTCGGGGAGAGATCGCGCCACGACCACTGGGCAGGTGGCCTGGCCAGGGGTGCCGAGTGCCACCGAACCGGCCAACTGCTGCCAGAATCCGCCCGTTCCGTGGCTTCCCACGACCAGGAGTTCCGCGCCCTTGGAGGCTTTGATCAGCCCGAGCCGGGGATCGCCGGTCAGGATCTGTGTTTGCGCTTCGCCCGTCCGTACATGCTGCCGGGCGTCCTCCAGCACGAACAGGGCGTGCTTGCGGGCGCATCGCCGAACCTCCTCGGAGGGGGCACCGAGGGGCAGATCCAAGGCCGGTATGACATATACGAGATGTACCGTGACACCTCGCATGGCGGCCTCGTGCGCAGCCCAGTCCACCGCCACGAGGCTCGCCTGCGAGCCGTCCACACCCACCACGATCACGATGTCCTCCCAGGCATCCTCTCCATCTCCCTGCCCCGTATCGCCGGTGTGTCGTCCTATGTCCTTCCCGTTCTGGTTGCCCAGAGGATGGGACGAAAGGCCCATCCGCCGGGGACGGACGGCTCTGCTGTCACGGCCCGGAGTAGGGGGAGCCTATGAATGAGCGCACCTGCCGATGCGGAGACGGAAGGGCCGTCCATGTGCGGACGGCGATCCCGCTCGAGATCGGAGAGGGCGACGTGGAAGTCCTCTCCGGAAAGCCCGGATCGCTAGCCCTGACGCTCAGATCGGCGGGTGCCTTACCGTCCCTGAGGCATTCCGGCCGGCCCTGGGCTTGGGCCGCGCGAGTCGCACGGCGCCAGGGCCATTGGTCCTCAAAGAGAAGGACTTCCGTCCCTAGCGGGACGAACCGGACGGCGGGAGGTTGGTTGCAGGCCTGTGAGACGAGCGAGGGAGTCCGACCTGAGAGCCTCGATGGAGGATCAAAGGAAGAGCTGAGAGGCCGAAAAGTCGAAAGACCGACCGGCGACCCCTAGCCACCTGATCCGGACCATACCGGCGAAGGGAGAGCGCCTCACAGGTCTTTGTCATGCGCTGCGTGCTTCGGATACCGCTGGGCATTGGTAGAGCCGATGATCAGGTTGTTTCCCGGCTCGAGGCCCAACGTGGCTCGCCGACAGACGCCTGCTGGCCTGGGCTCGCGACGTGCTATGCCTGACCATCAGCATCGTCAAGCGCTCCGACTGCCTGCGCGGCTTCGCCGTCCTGCCTCGCAGGTGGGTGGCAGAACGAACATTCGCCTGGCTGGCCCGCTACCGCCGACTCGTCCGGACCTACGAACGCAAGCCCGAACACCACGAAGCCATGATCTGGTGAGCTACCGTGCTCCACGCGCGAGAACCTTGCCCGCTCACGACATGAGATCGCGGCGTAGCCGACCCCGTCCGAATGTCACGAGGGCATCCCTCAGGAAGTCAGGTGAAGCAGCGGGTCGCAGGTGTTGGTCCCCGTGAGATTGCGCATGCTCGGATCCCTCAGCTGGAGCTCGCTGTTCACGATGAAATAGTCGCCGGCATTGCGAGGTATCACGATCAGCGTCTGGAACCGCATCTGCTCCTGGGCGTCAATGATCGTCGCGCCCTGGCCCAGGGCGTGCACGAGCATGGTCCGGAGCATGTCGAAGAGATTGTCGTGGCTGAATCCCGGCCAGATGAGCACGCGGTAGGTGTGCGGTATGGTCGCGCCCTGCTCGTTTACACCCCGGACCGACACCCGCGAGTCCGCCCACTCGGTCAAGTTTTTGCCGGCGCGCGCCTGGTTGGCCTCGAGATCCCCTTTGGAGATCCCTCGCGCCTCGCCCATGTGAATGTGTAGCTGGTCGAACATCCGGGCTCGCTGCGAGTTGATCCCTAGCCCGACAGGTGCCGTCACCACGGTCGGCGGCCTGGTGGAGAAGTAGTTCGCGGCGTCCCAGTAGTTCGGCGCCTGGCTCTCGCAGATCCAGGGGCACTCGATCCCGTTGACGCGTTGGGTGGGCACCAAGATGAAGTTCTCGAAACCCTGCCCGGTGCCGGGCATCACAACGTAGTCGGTGCCGTTCTGCAGGCAGCTGTTGGTGCTGTGGCACTGCAGCATGTCGCGCCAGAGGGGGTCGTTGCTCGTCGGGCTGCCGCACACGGCCGGGTCGGGCCCGCCGGGGAGAGTCGGCGGCTCCGGCACCGGCGGCGGCTTGGCCGCGGCCGGGTCGGGCCTGCCGAGGACGACGCTCGCGCCAGCCAGGCCGGAAAAGTGCACGAAACGGCGTCGTGACAACCCGCTCTCGGCGTTGTCTGTCAGCTCGTTCTCAGGCATGGATACCCCCAATAATGTCCGCACGAATCTGTCACGCGGGAATTGCGGTGCGGGCTCGCGGACGCGGTCAAAGGCGCTCACGGGTCGAGAGCCGAACAGTGCTTTTCGCTGCGCGCCTGTCCCGTCGACGGGAAAGCGTGCGTGCGAACCAGGATGCTCCCCTTTTCGATCAGTCGACGAAACCTCCCGGCGCGAGGCTTTAGTTTTCGGAAGCAAAGAACGACACGCTGCCCTCTGCGCCATTGGAAGCCCTGGATGTTCCGCCCTTGCGGCTTGCCCGGTGCCGGTCGTCAAAAGGCCAACAATTTGTCCCTCCAACGCCGCTTCTCGTCGGGAGGGGCAGGGCGCCCGACGTTCACGTCGGCGCTGTCGCGACGGCGGCCCGGGGCGGCGGCAATGAGCGGCCGACTCGGCTGGAGGCGGCGCCTCGACGTGCTGCCAAGGGCGGCGTCCTGGGAGCGGTTAAGTCACCCCGATGGCGTAGGGGCCGTGAGTGGATCTTATGTGTAGGTCTCCTTGTGGCCATGTGTTCTCCCGACACGCCATGGTGCCGGTCAACTGTTGCCGTGGCCGGTTGACTCGGCCGAAACCGGACATCAAGACTAAAAGTCCGGTCGTCCAGCCCAGAGCGGACGAATCTTCATCGCGAACGCAGGGAGGGGCCCATGCAGTCTGCCCAGGGTCCGTCGCTGTACGACCGGCTCGGAGGCGTCTACAACATCGCCACGGTCATCGACAACTTGATCGACCGGGTCATGAGCGATCCGCGGCTGAACAAGAATCCCGCCGTGGACGAGGCGCACCATCGAGTCTCCCCGGCGGGCTTCAAGTTTCTCGTCACGGAGATGATCTGTGCGGCAGCGGGCGGCCCGCAACAGTACTCGGGACGGGCCATGGGGGATTCCCATCGCCATCTGGCCATCACTGAGGACGAGTGGGAGTCCTTCATGGATGACCTGCGCCAGTCGTTGGCGAAGTATCAGGTGCCCTCCGCGGAGGAGAGCGAGATCGTCGCCATCGTTGAGAGCACCAAGGACGCCATAGTCATGATGCCTGCGCCTGGCGCGGGCTCGCCCAATCCGTAGAGACATGCAGGAGCCGGTCATGTCGCAGCCAGCGCAAGAGGTCATCGGTGAGGTCGTCTCCCTCTGGCGCTATCCCGTCAAGTCGATGCTGGGAGAAGAGCTCAACGCCGCCGAGGTCGGTGAACGCGGCCTACGGGGAGATCGCGCGTACGCCCTGCTGGACACCTCTGACGGGAAGGTGGCCAGCGCGAAGAACCCTGTCAAGTGGCCGCAGCTGTTCCAGTACCGTGCCGCGTTCGTCGAGCCTCCCCGCAGCGGCGCGAAGATGCCCGCCGTACGCGTCACCCTGCCGGACGGCACCGTTCTCGCCAGTGACGAAGCGGGCATCCATGAGGCCCTTTCACGTGCCCTCGGACGCGAGGTGACGCTCGAGGCGGCAGCCGAGGCCCCAGGGGCGGGTCGGGCGCGGCAGGCCGAGGAGTACTGGCCGAGCATCGAAGGCCTCGACTTCCAGGACACTGTCACCGACTTCGAGCTGCCGGAAGGCACGTTCTTCGACTGCGCCGTGGTTCACGTGCTGACCACCGCGACCCTCAACCGGCTGCGTGAGCTCTATCCTCAGGGCCGATTCGAGGTCCGGCGGTTCCGGCCTAATGTGGTCGTGGAGATGTCCAGCCCGGTGAAGGATTTCGTGGAGGATGCCTGGATCGGACAGACGCTGCGCCTCGGGGACGAGGTGCGCCTGGCCGTGACCGGCCCCTGTCCCAGATGCGTGATGATCACGCTGGCCCAGGACGATCTGCCCAAGGACTCCGGCATCCTGCGCACGGCCGCCCAGACCCACGAGGTCAACGTCGGCGTGTACGCCTCTGTCCTGAGGGGCGGACAGGTCCGGCGCGGTGATGCCATCAGGCTGGAGCCCGTGACAGGCTCGATCAGCTGATGCAGAGTTCGTTGCCCTCGGGGTCGGCGATGGCGTACCACCGGCTCGGCCCCTGCCGTCCTCTCGTGCAGGATGGTGACGCCGTTGCCGACCAGCCGCTCGACCTCGGCGTCGCTGTTGCTCCACCGGTGACTGCTGCGAGGAGTACCTGTCACGAGGCACCATCTAGAGCGCCTGTCGGGGTGTTCCGCGCGCGCACGCCCTACGTGAGGATCTCCAAGAACGTCGTCTCCCTCACCAGGCTGCCCAAGATGACCACCCAGAGGCGCAAGCACACGGGTTAGCGCGTCGACGAAGGTCAGGCCTTCTTTGAGCGACTTCGCAGTGTAGACGAGCCGCTGTACGCGGTCTTCGTCTTGTCCTCATGTTGGTCCTGGGCCTGCGCCGCGGGGAGGTCCTTGGGTTGACCTGGAACAACATCGATCTCGACAACCAAGAGCTGTGGATTTCTCAACAACTCCACCGTGTCCACAGCAAGCTGCTCCACCGCGACTGGAGTACTTCCGTCTGCTTGCTACTCCCACTCTTCCCTGGTGCCCGTCCGTGGTGGGAGGGTGTCTACAAGATCGGGAGTACTCCAGGGCTCCTGGTCGCCGAGCAAAGCAATCGAGCAAAGCAATGACATCTTCTGGGTCGTTCCCGAAGGTATTCAGTCGGCTCGGACACGTGGCCGTACGACGGCGACCGGGCAGGAGGCGTAGTGCAGGACACCGTGGCTGACCGAGCCGAGCATGGTTGAGCGGATCACCCCCCGGCCCCGCGAACCTACGATGACCAGGTCGGCACGAGCGGAAGTCTCGCACAGCGCCGCGATGGGATTCCCGCGGAAGACCGACTCGGTCACCTCTACGCGGGGATACCGCTTCGCCCATGGCGACAGAACGTCATGAACATGCTTTTGCCGCGCTTGGGCGATGAATTCGAGATCGGGCGGGAAGCTCGCGGTCACCCTGCTCGACGGCAGATCCCAAGCGTGTACGACCCATAGCCGGGCCCCGCGGGCCTGCGCCTCCTCGAAGGCGTAATCGATGGCCGGGTGCACGGCGTCCTCGGGGTCCAGGCCGGCCACGATCTCGCCCTGCACCACGCTGGGTGTGCCGCGGACCACGACTACTGCCCCGGGCGCGTGCCCGGCAAGGCCCAGCCCCACCGAGCCCATCAGGAGCCCGGCGAATCCGCCCAGGCCGCGACTGCCCACCACGATGGCCGCGCCCTCGTCGGCCTGCGCGCGCAACAAGTCGGTGGTGTCCCCGTAGAGCAGTTCGGTGCTCACGTGGAGGTGGTCGTGGGACTCGGCCGCCAGAGCGGCGGCCTCTGCCAGCAGCCGTTCGCCGTCCTTGCGTACCGGGTCGTCGGGTGAGCGCTCGTATGCCTGCCCGCCGTAGACCAGCGGCTCCTCGACATGGATGATCCGCAGGTCGCAGCCGCGTCGAGCGGCGTCGTCGGCCGCCCACAGCACCGCGGCCAGCGCTCCCCGGGAACCGTCCACCCCTACGATGATCGGCTCGGACATGCGATCAACCTCCTCCGGCCGTCCCGGTGGGTTGCAACACGGTACGTACGTCCCGAGGGAGCCGGTCGAGCACATGCGTAACCGACGCCTCCGAGAGCTCCCCGCACAGGAATTCCGTGACAGTGGCAGCGAACTGGGGCACATCCCTGAGCGCGACGCGGGCTGAGCGTGCGAAGTACTCGATGAACTGCTCCCGGCTCCGGCGGATCGGTACGCGACTGGGATCCCAGCCGGCGTAGTACACCCCACGGAGCAGATCGGGCAGTTGCGCGGCCAAGTGGGCCGCGCTGTCCACGGTCAAACCGTCCCTGACCGCGTGCAGCCAGGCCTTCAACACCCGCTGGGCGAAGTCCCGGTCCGCGGTGCCGATCGCGTCAGCCAGGTTCGCCAGCCATCGGTTGGTGGTCTGGACGGTGTGCTCGATGCTCTGTACTAGTGAGTGCGGCATTGTTCCCTCCCTGTGCAGGCCCGCCACCATAGAACCGTCAGCTCCGGGCAAGTAGGTCGTCCAGCGGCTCATCGCGATGGAGGCGTCCGATGGCATCGGCCAGTAGCGGGGCCACCGAGCACACCCCAAGCCGCATCGGCGGCGTAGGCGGCCGGGCAACGGTGTCGGTGACCAGCACCCGATGGATCCCGGCATGATTGAGACGCTCCGCCGCTGCCTCCACGAACAAGCCGTGAGTCGCCGCCACGACGATCTCCGGCGCCGCGCCGTGGGCGGAGACCACCTCCGCCGCGGCCGCGATCGTGGCACCCGTACTGATCATGTCGTCGACGATGACCACCGGACGATCGCGGACGTCTCCCACCAGTTCCTCGGCGGCCACCCTCCTCCCGCTGAGCCGGGTCTTGCGCACCGCCGCCACGGGATGCGACAGCAACGCGCCGTAATGCTCGGCCAGCTTGACCGCGCCCAGGTCGGGCGCGACCACCACGGCCCCATCCCGCAACTCCTGTTCACCGAGTGATCCCGTACCAAGTTCCTGGGCGAGCAACGGCACGGCGGTCAGCATCTCCACTTCGACGGCGCAGATGGCCTCCAACGCGACCGTGTGCGGATCGACCACGATCAGGCGCCATGTCCCGACCGAAGCAAGCGCCTCGGCGACAACGCGAACCCCGATGGCCTGTCCGGCCCGGCCACGACGGTCCTGACGGGCATACCCGAAGTACGGCACGACCGCGGTGATCCGTGCCGCACCTGCTCGCCGGCAGGCATCGACCAGCAATAGCAACTCCATCACGTGGTCGTTGACCGGCGGGCCCGTGGGCTGGACCAGGTAAACGTCCGCGCCCCGCAGTCCATCCACGGCGGGCCGCAGCTCACCGTCCGGGAACCGCTCCACCGTCACCGGAGCCGGCTCGTTGCCCTGGGCCTCGGCGACGGAATCGGCCAGTGCACGGTTGGCCGTTCCCGCCACGATCTGCAGACTCATCGCTGACCACCATCAGGCCGGCGTGTCAGTCGAGTGCGTAAACGCGATGAACGAACTCGGCAAGCTTGTTGTCGGGCAGTTCTTTCGCGAGATCGGCCTCGCTGATGATGCCGGCAAGGCGGTGACTTTCGATCACGGGCAGGCGCTTGACGTGGTTCTGCTCCATCTTGAACAGCGCCTCCTCGATGCTGGCATCGGCGTCCACCCATACCAGCCCACGAGCCAGCTCCCCGGCGGTGGTCTGGTCGATGTCCCCGCCGTGGGCGCAGCACTGGACCACGATGTCCCGGTCAGTGACGATGCCCTTGAGCCGGTCGTCGTCCCCGCAGATGGGCAGCGCGCCGACGCCGAGATCGCACATCATCTGCGAGGCGACGCGCAA
>NZ_JBSGFQ010000182.1:0-18280 GCF_053603495.1 Nonomuraea sp. NPDC004186
CCGCTGGGAGGACTCGGGGGTGTACTGGTCCCAGAACCACTTCATGCCGTCGCGGTTGAGGTAGTAGCCGGAGGCGAACTGCCGGTAGGACTCGGCCACGCCGCTGACCCCGGGGCGGACTCCGAAGAGCGCGGCCAGCCGGTCGACGTCGTGCTGCAGCGCCGCCGCGGTGGCGTGGTCGCCGCCACGGCCGGCCTTGAGCAGGTCGACGCAGAGCGCGGGCGCGAGCATGCCCACCCCCGGCACCAGCCCGGCGGCCCCCGTTCGGAGCCCGTCGGCGAGCTGCCGTTCGGCACCCTGGGCCACCTGGAAGCCGGGGCGCTCTCCGGCCAGGGCACAGAACTCGGCGAACAGGGCGGCGTCCCCCGAGCTGTCCTTCAACCCGATGACGGCCGGCTCGTCGAGCAGGCGGCGCATCACGGACACGGGGACGGGGTTGCCGGTGTACCCGGGGCTGTTGTAGACGACCACGGGGTGGCCGTGGCGGGCGAGGTCGCGGAAGTGCGCGTGCAGCTCGCTCTCGGTGTGCCGGAAGTAGGACGGAGCGAGGACGACCACGGCGTCCAGGTCGAGCTCCGCGAGGCGGTCCATGCGCCGCAGGGCCTCCCGCGTGCCCGTGCCGGCGGCGGCCACCATGACCCGGGCGGGCGCCCCCGCCAGGTCGCGCCACATGGCGGACACCTCCACCGCGTACGCCCGGACATCGTCGGCCGGCAGCAGCGGGCCCTCGCCGTTGGTGCCGGCCAGCATCAGCGTGGTGACGCCGGCGGACGCGAGGTGGGCCAGCAGCGGCCGGACGGCCGGTGGGTCGGGCCGGCCGCCCCGGTCGAGCGCGGTGACGAGCGGGATGATCATGCCGGTGACCGGATGGTCGGTATCCATGGCACCTCCCTCGGCAAACGCTCCGGACGGTATCCGCGATCTACGCGGGACGCTAGATGCTAATGGGTATTAGTAATTCGCTCTTGTTTCCCGCGTTCTTTTTCGCCCAGGTCCATTGACGCCTCACAGAAGCGAGGGTCAAACTTTGCGTTCGTTGGGTCAGGCGCATTAGCAGGAGGCCCGAATGAGTCGCGGACCGGTGCGGAGGCCGACCCAGGCCGACATCGCGCGCCTCGCGGGGGTCAGCCAGGCCACCGTCTCGCTCGTGCTGAACGAGCGGGACTCCGGCGTCCGGATCAGCCAGGCGACCCGGGAGCGGGTGCTGGCGGCGATCCGCGAATGGGGGTACGTCGCCAACGCCTCGGCGAGATCCCTCGCCGGCGGCCAGAACAAGATCATCGGCGTGTTCACCTTCGAGGCGGTCTTCCCGACGACCAGCGTCGACTTCTACTTCCCGTTCCTGCTCGGCATGGAGCAGGCGGCGGCGGAGCTCGGCTACGACCTCCTGCTGTTCACCAGCCTCGGCGGCGAGCGGCAGGTCTTCCGCGACGGGTCCACCCGGCTGTCGCTCGCGGACGGCGCGCTGCTGCTCGGGCGTGACCCGAACGTCGAGGAGATCCAGCGGCTGCGCGACACCGGCTTCCCCTTCGTCTACGTGGGACACCGGGAGGTTTCGGGAGAGCCGGTCTCCTACGTGGCGGCCGACTACGCCACGGCGACCCAGCAGCTCACCGAACGGCTCTTCGAGCTCGGGCACAGGCGCGTCGCGTACGCCCGCATCGGTGACGGCGACGCCCAGCCCAGCCGGGACCGGGAGAAGGGATTCCGGCGGGCGATGCCCGCCGGTGAGGCCAGGCGGCTCACGGGCCCGGTGTGGACGCTGGAATCCGCCGACGACGTGGCGGGCCTCCTGGCCGAGATCCGGCACGGCGGCATCACCGCCGTGGTCGCCGAGCAGGTCCTCCTGGCCGAGGAGCTCCTGGAGTGCGCGCGACGGCACGGGATGTCGGTCCCGGACGACCTGAGCGTCGTCGTGCTGGGCGACTCCACCGGCGCGCACCGCACCGACACCCCCTGGACCGGCCTGGTGGTCCCACGGGAGCAGATGGGCCGGCAGGCCACCCACTTGCTGGTGCGGCTGCTGGAGGCACCCGAGCCGGACGCCCGCAGAGAGAACGTCGAGTGCCCCCTCATGCCGGGCGCGACCGTGGCCCCACCAAGGAGACAGCAGTGACCGAACCAGGTAAGCCCACATGATCCGGGTCATCGCCAAACGACTGCTCGTTGGTGTGCTGGTGATGTGGGGCGCCGCCTCGCTCATCTTCCTCATCGTCCGGGTCGCCCCGGGCGATCCGGCCACGATCCTGCTGGGCCCGGACGCGAGCCGGGAGCAGGTGGCCGAGCTCACCGGGAAACTCGGGCTCGACCGGCCGGTGTTCAGCCAGTACCTCGGCTACCTCGGCGAGGTGGCCCGGTTACAGTTCGGCGACTCCTACCGGTTCGACCGGCCGGCGATGTCGGAGGTGTTCGAGCGCCTGCCCGCGACCGCCGACCTGATGCTCGCCTCCACCGTCATCGCCGTGTCCCTCGGCCTCGTGCTCGGACTGCTGGCCGGCGCGCGCCCGGGCGGCGCGGTCGATCGGCTGGTCACCGCGGGCACCATCGCCCTGCAGTCGTTCCCCACCTTCTGGGTGGGCATCATGCTGATCCTCGTCTTCGCGCTGGCCTTCCGCCTGCTGCCCAGCGCCGGGGCGGGCTCGCCGGCTCACCTGGTCCTGCCGGCGGTCACGCTGGCTCTGCCGTTCACCGCCATCGTGGCCCGTCTGACCAGGACCAGCGTCGCGGAGACGATGCGCGAGCCGTACATCCAGACGGCCCGCTCCAAAGGGCTCACCGAGCAGCAGGTGCTGCTCGGCCACGCGCTGCGCAACTCCCTCATCCCCGTGGTGACCATCGTCGGGCTGCACATGGGCGGCCTGATGGGCGGCGCGGTCGTGGTCGAGAACGTCTTCGCCTGGCCGGGGCTCGGCACGCTGGTGGTGGACGCGGTCTCCAACCGTGACTACGCCGTCGTGCAGGCGGCCACGTTTCTGATCGCGGGCATCGTGATGCTGTTCAACCTCGTGGCCGATCTGCTGTACTCCCAGCTCGACCCGCGCATCAAGCTGGACGGTGCGGCATGACCGCCGTCGCCGTCCGTCGGCCGCTGGTGCGCGGCCGGTGGCTCAGCCGGATCCCGTACGCCGTCCTCACCCTGTACGTCGTGGTCGCCGGGGTGGGACCGCTGGTCCTCGACTACAACCCCGTGCGCGTCTCCCTCGACGACCGGCTGCTCGGCCCGGGGTCGCGGCTCGCGTCGGGCGGCGTCGCCTGGCTCGGCACCGACGGCCTCGGCCGTGACGTCCTCGCGCAGGTCGTCTACGGCGCCCGCACGTCGATGATCATCGGTGTCTCGACGGTCGTCGTCTGCTGCGTGATCGGCGTGACCGTCGGCATCGTCGCCGGTTACTTCCGTGGCCGGCTCGACACGGTGCTCGCCCGCGGCATCGACATCCTGCTCGCCTTCCCGGCGATCCTGCTGACCATCGTGATCGCGGGCGCCTTCGAGCGCAGCGTGCTGGTGGTGGTGATCGCGCTCTCCGCGACGGCCTGGATCTCCTTCGCGCGGGTCACCCGCGGCGTCGCGCTGTCGATGCGGGAGCGGGCCTGGATCGACGCGGCCCGCGTGCTCGGCGTACGGCCGGCGTCCATCCTGGTCCGGCACATCCTGCCGCTCACGGTCGGCCCGGTCGTGGCCCTGGCGACGCTGGAGTTCGCCCTCGTCGTGCTGGCCGAGGCCGGGCTCAGCTTCCTCGGCATCGGCCTGCCCGGCTCGTCGGTGTCCTGGGGCCAGACCATCGCGAACGGAAAGCAGTATCTCGAAACCGCCTGGTGGATCTCCACTCTGCCCGGCGTCGCGCTGTCGCTGCTGATCATCAACATCGGGATCCTCGGCGACCAGCTCACCGCCAGATACGGACGCGGACACCTCAGGTGATTGCGGCGACCGTCGTCCGGCAGGCACATAACCCCTTCCATCACGAGCACCCCCCGAAGAACCATCCCCGGAAGGCGGGAAGACGTCCATGACCAGACCCCTTGCCTCAGGTAGGCCGCGGCTCGCGGCACTGGCCCTCATCGCCGCCGCGACCCTCGTGCTCGGCGGCTGCAGCGCCGCCACCGGCGGCGGCACGGGCGGCGGCGGTGGCACCGGCGGCGAGATCACCGTCGCCGGCACCTACGCGATCGAGAGCCTCGACCCGGCCAGCCCCACGGGCGGCAGCGCCACCGGCACGCAGCTGGCCTCCAAGGCGATCTTCAGCCGGCTGGTACGGCCCCGCCCGGACGGCACCCTGGAGGGCGACCTCGCCACCGCGTGGAAGCCCGACGGCTCCGCCTCGCAGTGGACGTTCACGCTGCGCCAGGGCGTGAAGTTCAGCGACGGCAAGGCCGTCACCGCGGACGACGTCGTCGCCTCGTTCAAGCGGATGATGGATCTCAAGAGCACCAACGCGGCCAACTTCGCCGGTTACACGATGACCGCCTCGTCGCCCACCGAGGTCGTGCTGAAGGCGCCGAAGCCGGACGCGGCGGTCCCGTACAAGCTCGCCATCTTCTACGTGCTGCCCGGCAGCCTGACCGGCGAGAACCCGGCGTTCTTCCAGCACCCGGTCGGATCGGGGCCGTTCAAGGTGGAGAAGTTCGACCCGTCCGGCACGCTCGTGCTGGTGCCGAACCCTGACCACTACGGCGGTGCGCCCCAGGTCAAGCGGGTGACCATCCGCAAGATGCCCGAGCTCGCGGCCCGGCTGACCGCGCTGCGGACCGGCGAGGTGGACCTCGCCTGGGGCATCCCCGACGACCAGCTCGCGGAGCTGCAGCGCGACTCCACCCTCAAGGTCGAGACGGTGCCGAGCACCGCCGTGTTCACCATGTGGTTCAACTCCTCCGCTCCCGCGCTGAAGGACGCCAAGGTGCGGCGGGCGCTGTGGCAGGCGGTCGACTTCGCCACCATCATCAAGCGGCTCTATCCGCAGACGGGCACCCTGGCCGACGCCCCGGTCTCGCCCGTCACGCTCGGCTACGCCCCCCAGGAGCCCGTCCGCTACGACCCGGCCGCGGCGAAGGCCGCGCTGACCGACGCGAAATTCGACTTCTCCACGAAGCTGCGGCTGCAGTTCGCCAACGCCGAGTTCCGGCCGTTCAACCAGGCGATCGTCTCCGACCTGCAGAAGATCGGTGTCCAGGTGGACCTGCTGGAGAAGGAGCAGGCGGTGTTCACCAAGGACCTGCTCGCCCTGAACTGGGACGTCAACTTCCAGCAGCTGTCGAACCCCACGTTCGACGCGGCCAACACGCTCGGCCGGCTCTACCCCTGCGCGGCCAAGCGCAACGGCTACTGCAACCCCGAGCTCGACAAGCTGCTCGCCGCCGCAGGGGCGAGCTCGGACAGCGACGAGCGGGTCAAGCTGTACGGCGAGGCCAGCAAGATCATCTGGCAGGACGCGGTCGGCATGTTCCCGATGGCGGTCAAGTACGCCTACGCCTGGAACCACCGCGTCACCGGCGTCACCCCGGACCCGAACGGGCTGCCGGACTTCGCCGGCGTGCGGGTCGGCAGCTCGTGAGCGGCGTGCGGACCCCGGTCGAGACGCCGGTCGAGGTGGACGGCCTGCTCGAGGTGGCCGGGCTGGTCGTCGACCTGCCCGGCGCCCGCGGCCCGGTCCGAGTCGTCGACCGGGTGACGTTCGACATCCCGCCGGCGACGACGGTCGGGCTCATCGGCGAGTCGGGCAGCGGCAAGACGATGACCGCGAACGCCGTCATCGGCCTGCTCCCGGAGGGGGCGGCGACCGGCGGGGAGCTGCGCTGGCGGGGCGAGGACCTCTTGAAGGCGAGCCCCGCCCACCGGCGCCGGCTGCGGGGCCACGAGATCGCGATGATCTTCCAGGACCCGCTGGCCGCGCTCAACCCGACCCAGACGATCGCCCGCCAGGTGGGCGAGATACTCCGCCGCGCCGGCCGCCCCCGCGACGAGGTGCGCCGGCGGGTGCTCGAACTGCTCGAGCGGGCGGGGATCCCCGAGCCGGACAGCAGGATGCGCAGCTACCCGCACGAGTTCTCCGGCGGGATGCGGCAACGGGCCATGATCGCCCTCGCGCTGGCGGGCAGCCCGGCGCTGCTGCTCGCCGACGAGCCCACCACGGCGCTGGACGTGACCGTCCAGGCGCGCATCCTGCGCCTGCTGCGCTCCATCCAGCAGGACGAGGGACTGGCGATGCTCCTCGTCAGCCACGACCTGCGGGTGGTGGCGCACGTCGCGCACCAGGTCGTCGTCATGTACGCGGGCCGGGTCGCCGAGCGCGGTCCCACCGAGGCGGTGCTGGCCGGCCCGGCTCACCCGTACACCCGCGCACTGGTCGACAGCGTGCCCGCGGTGCGGACCCGCACCGCGCTGGCCCACCCGCTGCCGGGCACGCCGGCCACCCCGGCGAACCGGCCGCCGGGGTGCGCCTTCCACCCCCGGTGCCCGCTGGCGCGCGAGCGGTGCCGCACCGAGGAGCCGGAGACCAGAACCGTCGCGCCCGGCCGGTGGGCCGCGTGCCACTTCGCCGAGGAGCTGCTGCAGCGATGAGCGTCGATCTGCTCGAGGTGCGGGACCTGCGGGTCAGCTTCGGCCGGCGTACCGCGTGGTTCCGGTCGCGCGCCGCCCGCCGGTCCGGGGATTTCGTCGCGGTCGACGGCGTGAGCCTCACGGTGGCCCCCGACGAGATCGTGGGGGTGGTCGGGGAGTCGGGGTCGGGCAAGACCACGGTGGCCCGCGCGATCGTCGGCCTCGTCCGGCCCGACTCCGGCGCCGTCCTGCTCGACGGCGTGCCCCTGGGGCCGGTCGGGCGGCGGACGACGGCGCAGCAGCGTGCCGCGCAGATGGTCTTCCAGGACCCGCGGTCGTCGCTCAGCCCGCGCATGACCGTCGCCGCGATCATCGACGAGGCGTGGCGCACCCATCCGAGTTCGGCCCCGTCCGGCGACCGCACCGCCGCGCTGCACCGCCTGCTCGACGACGTCGGACTCGACGCGAGCGTCGCCGGGCAGCGGGCGGCCGAGCTGTCCGGCGGGCAGTGCCAGCGGGTCAGCATCGCCCGCGCGCTCGCGGTCCGGCCCCGGCTGCTGGTGTGCGACGAGGCGGTGTCCGCCCTGGACGTGTCGGTCCAGGCGCAGATCCTCCGGCTGCTGGTCGACCTGCGCGAGCGCCACCATCTGGCCATGCTCTTCATCTCCCACGACCTCGGCGTGGTGCACCAGATCGCCGACCGGATCGCCGTCATGCGCCAGGGTGTGGTGGTGGAGGAAGGGCAGGCGACGGAGGTGCTGGGGGCGCCCCGGCACGAGTACACCCGCAGCCTGCTCGATGCCGCTCTCGAGCTGTCCGGCTAGAGCGCCCCGGGGTCAGCCGGCGGTGCTCTCCCTGACGATCAGCCGGTGCGGCACGATGATCTCGGCGGGCGCGGCGGCCGAGCCGTTGATCGTGTCCATCAGCGTGTTCACCGCCCGGCGCGCGATCTCCCCCTTGTCCGGGGCGATCGTGGTCAGGCTGGGCGTGCTGTACTGGCCCTCCTCGATGTCGTCCAGGCCGACCACGGCCACGTCGTCGGGGACGCGGCGACCGGCCCTGGTGAGCGCTCTGATCGCACCCAGGGCGAGCAGGTCGTTGTAGCAGAACACCGCGTCGGGCGGCTCGGGCAGGGCGAGCAGGTGCTCCATGGCCTCGGCGCCCAGCCGCCGGTGGAAGTGCGGGGTGGAGACGACGAGCCGCTCATCCACCTCCAGGCCCGCGCGGGCGTGCGCCTGGCGGTAGCCGGCGGTGCGGAGCTGGGCGGTCTCGCCGGTCGCGTACGGCTGGTCGCCGATGGCGGCCACCCGGCGGCGGCCCAGGTCCAGCAGATGGGTGGTGGCCTCGCGGGCGGCGGCGACGTTGTCGATGGCCACGTGGTGGAAGCTGCCGTTGAAGATGTGCTCGCCGAGCAGCACGATCGGGATCCGGTTGGCGCGCCCGCGCAGCTCCTCGGCGGAGATCGTCAGCGGGCTGAGCAGCAGCCCGTCGAACATCGTGGCCCGCGAGTCCCGCCCGAGCAGCTCGCGCTCCCGGTCGCCGTCGCCGTCGGTCTGGTCGACCATCACCACGTAGCCGCGGGCGCGGGCCGCCGTGATCACCTCGCGCGCCAGCTCGGCGAAGTACGGCACGTCCAGCTCGGGCACCACCAGGGCGATCATCCCAGTGCGCCCCTGCTTGAGATTGCGCGCGATGAGGTTGGGACGGTAGTCGAGCTCGTCCAGCACGGCCTGCACCCGGGCACGCAGCTCGTCTGACACCGGCGCGTAACCGTTGACCACGTTGGACACGGTGCGAATCGATACATTCGCCCGTTTGGCGACATCGCGAAGCGTTGGACCGGCCATGCGTCTCCTATACACCCGAAGGCTCCCGCGTGGCGATCTCAGAAGTCGGCATGAGATCGCCCTGTCACAGAAGATCCTAAACCCGCTCTTGCATCGTTGCAGACAAGTATGCATTATGTCTGCATCGTTGCAGAGCCCCAACATGAGCCCAGGCCGAGGAGTCAGAGAATGTCCACACCCCTCATAGACCGGCGCGGTTTCCTCAAGGGCGCCCTGGGCATCGCCGCCGCCGGTTCGCTGGCGGCGTGCGCGCCGGGCGGCCCGAGCGCGCAGCCGAGCAAGCTGGCCGCGCCCGCCGCGTCGGCGTCGTCGGTCAAGGGTGAGATCACCGTCTGGAACAGGTCGGGCGACCTGTTCAAGGTGTTCGACGCGGCCATCGGCAAGTTCCGCGAGGCGTACCCGAACGTCAAGGTGAACCACCAGGCCGTGGACATCGACGCGAAGCTGGCCAACACCCTCATCAGCGGCACCGACGTGCCCGACGGCAGCTTCTGGGACGACGCCAAGATCGGCGGGCAGGCCGAGCACCTGTACGACCTGACCGACCTCATCGCGCCGTACCGGGACCGGACCTCGCCGTACAAGCTGTCCGTGAACACCGTGGACGGCAAGATCTACGGCGTCCCGTGGGACCTGGACCCCGGCCTGCTCTGGTACCGCGAGGACGTGCTGGAGAGCGCCGGAGTGGATCCGGCGGGCCTGGCCACGTACGACGACCTGCTCGCCGCCGCCCGGACGGTCAAGGAGAAGGACCCCAGGACCAGGCCGATCCACCTGGAGAAGACCCCGTTCCTCAGCCAGCTCTGGCTGGAGATGCTGGCCAACCAGCAGGGCACCAGCCTCACCGACGCCCGGGGCAAGCTGCGGCTGGACTCCGCCGAATACCGGCGGATCTTCGGCTGGATCGACAGCGCGGTCAAGGACGGCCTGGTCACCCACGCTCCCTACCTGGAGCCCGCCGACGTCAACACGCTCGACAGCGGGCAGCAGGTGTTCGTGCCGTGGGCCATCTGGTGGTCGTTCGCGCCGCAGCAGCTGCTCAAGGCCACCAAGGGCAAGTGGCGGGCCGCGCCGCTGCCGGCCTGGACGCCCGGCGGCGCGCGCAGCGGCGCCATGGGCGGCAGCAGCTTCGTCATCCCCGCCAAGGCCAAGAACCCCGAGCTGGCCTGGCTGCTGTACGAGTTCCTGTGCTTCAAGGAGCCCGGCTACACCGCCGTGTACGGCCCCAACGCCGTCTACCCGGGCGGCCTGTCCACCTCGATCCCCAGCTTCACCCCCGCGCTCGACCCGGCCAAGCCGCTGTTCAAGCCCATCGAGGCGCTCGGCGGCCAGGACCTGTGGAAGGTCGCCGTCGAGGCCGCGGGCACCATCCCGGCCGCCGCGCCCATCCCCTGGTGGTGGGCCCAGTCGGTGGACTACCTCGGCAACAACGTGCAGCGCCTGATCGAGGGCAAGATGTCGCCCGACCAGGTGATCACGGAGTCGGCCGAGAAGATCCAGCGCAACCTGATCGACCGCTCATGAGGGCGACGCGGCTGTCGCCGTACCTGTTCATCGCCCCGTTCTTCCTCGTCTTCGCCGCGTTCGGGATCTATCCGCTGATCTACGCGCTCCAGCTCAGCTTCATGCGCTGGCGCGGCGCGGGTGCGGCCCACTGGGTCGGCGCGGACAACTACCTCTACCTGCTGACCAGCCCCGACTTCTGGGCCTCGCTCGGCAACAGCGCCGTCATGTGGCTGCTGATCGTGCCGATCCAGGTCGTGGCCGGGCTGGGCGGCGCGGTGCTGCTGGCCAACGCCAAGCTGCGGCTGCGCGGGCTGTTCCGGGTGGCGTTCATCGCGCCGTTCGTGACCCCGCTGGTCGCCATGGCGCAGGTCTGGATCGTGGTGTTCGACCAGGACTACGGCCTGGTCAACTATCTGCTCAACCTGGTGGGCCTGCCCGACGTGGGCTGGCTGACGTCCACGACGTGGTCCAAGCCGACGCTGGCGCTGCTGTTCCTGTGGAAGACCACCGGCTTCGCGATCATCATCCTGCTCGCCGGCCTCCAGGCCGTCCCCGGCGGCGTGTACGAGGCCGCCGCCCTCGACGGCGCCTCCCGCTGGCGCCAGTTCTGGTCGATCACCGTCCCGCTGGTGCGGCGGAGCATGGCGTTCCTGGTGGTCGTGCAGACCCTGGCCGTCTTCCAGATGTTCGCCGAGCCGTTCGTGGTCACCGAGGGCGGCCCGTACGGCTCCACCACCACCGCGGGCCTGTACCTGTACGACCACATCACCGCCTCCGACCTGGGCACCGGCGCCGCGAACTCGTTCCTGCTGGTCCTGCTGGTCTTCGGCCTGTCGCTGGTGTCGGTCAGGCTGCTGCGGCCGAAAGACGAGGTGTCATGAACCAGACCCGCCCCGGACCCCTGCAGTACGCGGTCCTGGCGCTGCTCGCGATCGTGTTCCTGTACCCGATCTGGTGGGCGGTCAGCTCCTCGCTCAAGCCGGCGGCCGACATCATCGCCGACCCCCTCTCGATCGGCGCGCTGACCCTCGACAACTACCGGGCCATGTTCGCCGACGTGCCGATCGGCACCGGGTTCGCGAACACGGCGCTGGTGCTGGTGGTCAGGGGCGCCATGACGATGTTCTTCTGCCCGCTGGCCGGATACGCCTTCGCCAAGTACGCCTTCCCGGGCAAGAACCTGCTGTTCGGCGTCGTGCTGCTGACGCTGATGCTGCCGACACTCGTGCTGATCATCCCGCTGCTGCTGGAGATGAGCGCGCTCGGCTGGGTGAACACGTATCAGGCGCTCATCCTGCCGGGCAGCATCGACGCGTTCAGCATCTTCTGGATGCGGCAGACCATCGCCGCCATCCCGGACGAGCTCATCGACGCAGGCCGGGTGGACGGCGCGGGGGAGTTCGGCATCTTCGCCAAGGTCGTGCTGCCCGTGATCCGTCCCGGGCTGGCCGCGCTCGCCGTCCTGACCACCATGAACGTCTACAACGACTTCGTCTGGCCGGTCGTCGCCGTCAACGACACCTCGCACCAGACCCTCCAGGTGGTCCTGTCCACCCTCGCGCAGAACGTCACCGGCAACCGGATCGGCGCCGACTTCGCCACCGTGTGGGGTGAGCTGCTCGCCGCGGGCAGCATCGCCATGCTGCCGCTGCTGGTGATCTTCGTCCTGCTGCAGCGCCACTTCATCAACGGCATCCTCGCGGGCAGCGTCAAGGGCTGACCCGCACCCTTATGGAAGAGAGCATCATGGAATACCCCCGCCCCCACTTCGACCGGTCGCACTCCTGGTCGAGCCTGAACGGCGAGTGGGACTTCCGGGCCGACACCGAGCCCGGCTGGAACAGGACCATCACCGTGCCCTTCGCCTGGGAGACCCCCGCGTCGGGCATCGAGGCCCACTGGCTGCCCGTGGCCTGGTACCGCCGCCCGGTCACCGTCCCCGCCGGGTGGGCGGGTCAGCGGGTCGTGCTGCACTTCGGGGCCGTGCACCACGAGGCCACGGTCTGGGTCAACGACGTCGAGGTGGTCACGCACCGGGGCGGCTACACGCCGTTCGAGGCCGACATCACCGACGCGCTGCGCGGCGACGGCCCGCAGGAGGTCGTGGTACGGGTCTGCGCGCCGCTGGACAAGCGGGAGCTCGCGCACGGCAAGCAGCGCAGCATCCCGCGCGACGACTACGACGGCGTCTGCTTCACCCCGTCGTCCGGGATCTGGCAGAGCGTCTGGCTGGAGGCCCGGCCCGCCACGCACCTGGCCGGGCTGAAGCTGCGCCCCTCGGCAAAGCTGGACGCCATCGAGGTGGAGGCCCGGGTGGCGGGACCGTCGGAGTCCGTGCTGCGCCTGACCCTGCGCGGGACGGACACGACGGTGGAGGTCCCGGTCGCGGAGGGCGCGGCACGGGCGGTGCTCCCCGTCGCCGGGCCCCGGCTCTGGTCCCCGGACGACCCGCACCTCTACCACGTGGACGCCCGCCTGACCTCGGCCGACGGCACCGACGAGGTCGCCGCCTACACGGGGCTGCGCCGCGTCGAGGTGATCGGCGAGGACCTGTATCTCAACGGCCGCCGCCTGTTCGTGCGCGGCGTGCTCGACCAGGGCTACTGGCCCCGCACCGGCATCACCGCCCCCGACGACGCCGCGCTCCGCCGCGACATCGAGCTGGCCGCCGCGGCGGGCTACAACCTGGTACGCAAGCACCTCAAGCTGGAGGACCCCCGCTTCGTCCACCACGCCGACGTGCTCGGCATGCTGGTGTGGGCCGAGCCCGCCTCGACCGGCCGCTTCTCGGCGGAGTCGGTGAGCGCGTTCGAGGAGCAGATCGCGCCGATGGTGGAGCGCGACGGCGACTCGCCCGCGATCGTCATCTGGGGCCTGTACAACGAGGAATGGGGCCTGGACTGGGACATCCCGGGCGATGCGGCCAAGCAGCAGGCGGCGGCGCGGGCGTACGAGCTGCTCAAGGCCCTCGACCCGAGCAGGCCGGCCGTGGACAACTCCGGCTGGACCCACGTGAAGACGGACCTGCTCGACTGGCACTACTACGACGAGTCCGCCGCCTCCTGGGGCCGGACGGTGGCCGCGCTGATGGACGGCGAGCAGGACGACTTCCCCGTCCGGCTCGGCCCCGACTACGTCGTGCGCAAGAAGCTGGCCGGATCCCCGTCACAGCCGTTGCGCGGGCTGCCCAACCTCAACAGCGAGTACGGCGGCGGCTTCACCTGCGTCGAGCGGGCCTGGCACCTGCGCTGGCAGACCCAGGAGCTGCGCCGCCACGACCGCCTGGCCGGCTACGTCTACACCGAGCTGTACGACGTCGAGCACGAGTCCGCGGGCCTGCTGGACTTCGAACGCCGTGCCAAGGACCTGGCCGGCGTGCACCCCGCGGACGTGAACGCCACCACCACGCTCGTGCTGGACGTCGTCCCCGTCGCGCCCGGCCGCGACCTGCTGAGCGAGTCGCGCGAGGTCACCGTGCCCGTCCGCGTCTCGCACCACGGGAGCGAGCCGGTCAACGGCCACCTGCACACCGCCTGGACCCCGGTGTTCGGCCCCGCCCCTGACGCCTTCGGCGCGGCGGGCTCCTGGATCGAGGCCAAGCCGTTCCTGCTCAGCGGCCCCGCCGAGGTCGGCGCCGCGCTGCCGGCCGGCTGGACGAGCGGCCGGCTGCACATCGCCCTGGTCAGCGACGGCGAGATCGTCGCCCGCTCGGCCGTGGACGTGGACACCTGCACCGCCCCGGTCATCGGGGACGACCCGGCCGCCTGACCTCACGGCACGGCCAGCTCGAGGACCCGTTCCACGGCGGTGTCCGCGCGGGCGGGGTCGGGTGACTCGGAGAGGAAGACGAGGGCGAGCATCACCGCCGCGTCCAGCCGGCACAGCAGCGCGAGCGGCCCGGCGTCGGGCGGGGGCTCGGCGTGGCGCGCGTAGCCGGCGCGCAGCGCCTCGAGGTCGAGCTGGTTCTCCGGGAGCCTGGCGAACTCTCCCAGGCGCCCGAACTCCAGGGCGGGGTGGGCGTGCAGGGCGTTCGACCAGTCGAGGAGGGCGCGTACCCGGCCCTGGTGACAGCGGACGTTCGCTCTGCGGACGTCCAGATGGAGCAGGGAGCCACGGCTGAGCGGCGCGGCGATCGGGAGCAGCCGTCCGGGGGCGGGCGGCGGCGGCCAGCCGTCCCTGAGGCGGGCGATCTCCCGCCAGCGGCGCAGGATCCTGCCGACCACGAGCCGGGACGCCGTCAGGTGTTCGGCGGCGACGGGTCGCGGTCCGGGCAGCGGGACCGCGTGGAGGCGCGCCAGGAGCTCGCCGAGCCGGAAGCAGTCCAGCTCCGATCCGTCGTCCTCCACGTAGCGGCTGATCAGGAGGTCCGGCTCGTCCGGGGTCTCGGCGAGGACGAGGGCGACCGGCTCGGGCACGGGCAGGCCGTGATCGCCCAGCAGGCGGGTGAGCCGGTACTCCTGGCGCAGCAGGGCGCGGGTGTCGACCCGAGGGTCGTTGGCGTTGGAGTCGAAGCGGCGCTCGCCGACGCGGACGGCGACCGGCGGCCCGCCGTCGCCCGGCCGGCCGCGGAAGACGGAGAACTCCAGGCCCCGCCCCAGCGGTTCGAGGCCGGTGATCCCGAGGGCGGCCAGGCGCTCGTCCAGGCTGGGACTGCTCATGGGGCCGGACTCAGCTGTCCTCCTCCTCCAGCCAGAACCCGGACCGCTCCAGCCACCGCCCGAGCAGCGCCGCATCCCCGGAGACCTCGACCTTCGGCGCGGGACGCCGGTAGACGAACAGGAGCAGCTCACTCACCGGCCCGCGAACCGTCACCGAGGCGTCCCCCTGCCCGCGCCTCCAGACGGGCGCGTCCCCGCCGAGGTCGACCAGCCACTCGCCGTTGAAGCTCAGCGCCCGTCCCGGGCCGAGCAGCCCGTGCCCCTCGTACGCCTCCGGCACGCAGCTGAACCCCAGCCACTCCTCCAGCCCCTCGACGGCGACCACGTCGTCGACCTCGAAGCCGGCGCCCAGGGCGAGCGCGGCGTCGGCCCGGTGCAGCACGGTCTCGAACAGCGCGCGCCGCGCCCAGAACGCCGGCGTGTCCAGCCCCTGCGGCGTCCACACGGGGCCCTCGGCCCCGCGCAACGCCTCCGCCAGCCGCTCCGCGCCCGCCCCGAGCCAGGGATCGAGCTCGGCCGCCACCTCGTCCGTGTACGCGTCGAGGTCGTTGATCCGCTCGTCGGAGACCGGCTCCACGGACCGCGACGCCACGACCGTCCCCATCCAGCGATGGGCTTCGCCGACGTGCCGCAGCAACTGCCCCAGAGACCATCCAGGGCAGGTGGGCACGGGCGTCTTCATGTCCGCGTTCTTGATCAGCGATCGCAGCAGCTCGGTCTGCCCGGCGATCTCGGCCCGCATCCGGTCGTAGGTCAACAGGGACATGCCCGCCACCCTAGGGTGATCGGGCGGCCTCAGCAATCGCTTTCCAGCGCGCCGCCCGCCTCGCGGATCGGTCCGACATGGGCCGGATGCAGCGCCGCGTTCGCGCTCGATACGGCCGCGCACTTGCACGCCGCCCGCGGTCAGAAGCCGAGGCCGAGCAGCACCGTGTGCGCGCCCTCCGGGCCGTGCACGTGCTTGCTCAACTTCGCCGGGGAGGACACCTTCTCCGCCTTGAGGACGTCGGCGAGGTGCCGCGCCAGCCGTTCGCCGTCCACCTCGCCGGGGCCGCCCGCGTCGAGCGTCCAGGAGCGTACGGTCCGCTCGACCCGCTGCGACCAGCCCTGCTCCGCGCCCGGTGAGAAGTGCTTGAACCAGCCCTCGACGGTGAGCCGTTCGGCGGAGCGGATGGCGAGGACGGAGCGGGTTCCCGCGAACAGGGTGACGCTCACCTTCCTGCCGATCGCGCCGGTCTCGGCGGGCAGCGTGCGCAGGAACGCCCCCAGCGGCGGCGGCAGCGCCGCCCACCGGGGCACCCGCCGGCCGCCCGGCGTGCTGAGCCCCTCGTTGGCGGGGGTCAGATATTCGATGACGAATCCACCCGGCGACTGCGACGGCTCGCCCCACTCGAACGTGGCCCGCCGCCACTCCTCATAAGGCTCTGTCGGCTGCAGGGAGAGCTCCGCGCCGGTCGCGGTGGCACGTAGTTCCAGCGATTCGGCGCCGGGCCGCCGCCAGCGCAGGAAAGGGGCTCCCCATTCCGGCGACGGGTCGTACCAGGGGCCGGTCTGGCCGTGGCTGCCGACGCTGTCGGCCGGGCCGATCGCGGCCTCCACCGCCTCGGCGTGCCGCCGGAACGCTGTGGTCGGTGCGCCCTCCAAGGAGAGGGGGACGGTCAGGCCGCGATATTCACGATCGCCCGCGTACCGCCGCTCGTGCTCCGCCACCGGCACCAGCCTGCCGCGCCCCTCCGCCACCGCCACCGGCACCAGCGGGCTGCCCTCCTCCGCCACCTGCACCAGCCGGCCGTGCCCCTCGGCCGCCGGTCGCAGCGCCTCGCCGGACCAGTCGCCGGGATCCACCTCGCGCCACAGCCATGTCGCGATGCCGGCGGTGTCGTCCTTCGTCATGGGCGTGATCTTAGGCCGTCCCCGCGTGCGGCCTCAGGCTTTCTCGGGGTGGCGCTGGCGTACCGGGGTGGCCAGCGCGATCAGAGCCAGCAGCAGGCAGGACGCCCCCGCGACGACGAACACCGTCGTCGCGCCGTAGTGCGCGGCGCCCCAGCCGAGCGCGGCCGCGCCCACCGGCCCGAGCGAGAAGTGGATCGTCCAGAACGCCGACGTCACCCGGCCCAGCAGGTGAGCGGGCGTCACCTGCTGCCGCAGCGACATGGAGTTGATCCCGGCCAGGCTCACGCACGCCAGATAGAGGGCCATGATGGCGGCCACGCCCCACACGGAGCCGGCGAGTCCGAGGCTGAGGATGGCCAGGCCCGACACGATCTGCGCCCCGATCCACAACGGTCCGAACCCGAGCATCCGCCGCATCCGGGCCACCAGCGCCGAACCGGCCATCGTGCCGACCGCCCCGACCCCCAGCACGACGCCCACCACGGAATCCGGCTGGCCGAGGTCGTGCTTGAGCCGGTAGATGACGATGTCCGTCAGTCCGAGCGTCATGAAGATGAAGAACGACAGCAGGATGGTCAGGGTGCGCAGCACCGGGTGCCGGAGCAGGAACTCCGCCCCGGCCAGCAGCTCCCGCCACGGCCGCCGGCCGGGCGCGGGCTCCACCGGCTCGACGGTCTCGACGGCGTAGCGGGAGGAGTGGGTCAGCAGGACGCCGAGCGCGGACAGCCCGAAGCTGGCGGCGTTGATGGCGATCGCGGCGGTCGGGCCCAGGTGGCCGCTCACCACCCCGGCCAGGGTGGGGCCGAGGATGCCCGCCGCGGCGGCCGTGGCGTACAGCATGCTGTTGGCCTCGGTGACGCGCTTCTCGCCGGCCAGGCCGCGGACCGCGGCCACGTACGTGACCTGGAAGACCATGCCCACGGCGGCGGCCAGCGGCAGCACCGCGTACAGGAGCCAGACATGCTGGCCGAACGCCCAGGCCACCGGGATCGTCACGTACAGCACGAGCCGGATGACGTCGCAGGCGATGAGCAGCCGGCGCCGGTCGAACCGGTCGGCGAGCACCCCCGCGAACACCCCGGCCGCCACCGACGCCGCCCCCGACACGCCGGTGAGCAGCCCCATCTGGGCGACGGAGCCGGTGACGTCGAGGATGAGGAGGGGCACCGCGATGAGCGCGAACGAGTCGCCCGCCACGGACAGCGTCTGGGCACACCAGAAGATCAGGAAGTCACGGTCGCGCCACAGCGACCGGCTCACCGGCGGCGCGTCAGCGCGCATCGCCCACGGGGCCTGCCTGGGATGATCGGTATGCGCCGAGCCGGGAGGAAATCACGCGGGCAACCCTATCCCTCCCGATCCGGGGCACGCCGCTCAATTTCCGGCGCCGCTACAGGGTTCGCAGCATCCGGGTGGCGGGGGAAGCCAGGGCGGCCTGCTCGGTCCCGGTGAGGCCGGCCGGGGACCCGGAAAGTCCGTCCCCGGCCGCCGGCGAGCGGGCGAACGGGCGCGGTCAGCCCGAAGGCCGCCAGCACGCCGGGCGGCGGCTCAGTCGTCGTCCCCAAGGTCATGGCGGCCATCGTGCCGGATCACCGGCCCGCCGAGCACCCGGATTTCCGGCGGGAGGCACGATGGTCGTCATGACCGAGGAACCTCTCACCGGCGGGAACAACGCCCTGGAGGTCGTCCGGGCCGGCGACACGGTCCGCCGCGTGCGCGACGTCGAGACGGCCAACCTCGGCGACCCCGCGCTCCCCGCGACGGGGTGGTGAACGACTGGGTCGAGAGCGGCTTCGAGGACATGAAGCACCTGCGCGCCGTCCTCACCTCCGTGAACCGGC